>CAMDJY010000010.1 GCA_945901145.1 Legionella genomosp. 1
AAACATGGAAAAAATGCTGATCAACGCAACACAGGCAGAAGAAATTCGTGTTGCTTTAGTCAAAGACGGTCATCTTTATGATTTAGATATTGAATGTCCTGCTGAAATTAAGAAAAAAGGTAATATTTATAAAGCCGTTGTAACGCGCAGAGAACCAAGTCTTGATGCGGTATTTGTCGAATATGGCGCCAAGCGTCAAGGTTTTTTGCCATTAAAAGAAATTGCACCAGAATATTTCATTAAAACACCCACAGAAGATGAAAAATTACCTGTCACGAGCTTAATTCGAGAAGGCCAAGAACTTCTTATTCAAATAGAGAAAGAAGAGCGCGGCACGAAAGGAGCAGCACTCACGACGTTTATCACACTGGCGGGTTGTTACTTAGTCTTAATGCCAAATAGTCCCCGATCTGGCGGGATATCTCGACGCATTGAAGGTGATGAGCGCGACGAACTTAAAGAAACATTGAACGCCCTCACACTTGAAGAAGATATGGGAGTCATTATTCGAACAGCTGGCGTAGGTAAGGGCCAAGATGAATTACAAGACGACCTCGACATGCTCTGCAATCAATGGCATGCCATTCAACAAGCTTATCAAACACAACTAGCCCCTTGCCTCATTCATCAAGAAGGCGATGTCATCATTCGCTCCATTCGTGATAATTTACGCAAATCAATTGGTGAAATCATCATCGATGATCAAATTTCCTATGTCAAAGCAAAACAATACATTGAGCAAGTCAAACCAGACTTTTTACCCTCACTAAAACTCTATAATAGCACCATTCCTTTATTCAATTTTTATCAAATTGAAAGCCAAATAGAAACGGCTTATCAACGTGAGGTTGCATTACCCTCTGGTGGTGCACTGGTGATAGATCGCACGGAAGCTTTAGTATCCATTGATATTAACTCCGCAAAAGCAACAGGTGGCGCTGATATTGAAACAACTGCATTCAACACTAACATTGAAGCGGCAGATGAAATTGCACGTCAATTACGTTTGCGCGATCTCGGCGGGTTAGTCGTCATCGATTTTATTGATATGAGCTCAACTAAAAATCAGCGTGAGGTTGAAAATCGATTAAAAGAAGCTCTAAAAGCCGATCGGGCGCGTATTCAAATTGGGCGTATTTCCCGTTTCGGTTTATTAGAAATGTCTCGGCAACGTTTACGACTCTCTTTAGGGGAGGCAGCTCAAGGAGTTTGCCCAAGATGTGAAGGTCGAGGTGTTGTACGCAATATTCAATCTCATGGTTTATCGATTATACGTTTAATTGAAGAAGAAGCGCTCAAAGATAAAGTCACGGAAATTCAAGTACAACTGCCTGTTGATATGGCGACATTTATCATGAATGAAAAACGCGACTTTCTTTTAAACATTGAAAAACGTCATGGCGTAAAAGTCGTGATTATTGCAAATCCATATATGCAATCACCTCAATACAGCATTGTGCGCTTAAAAGAAGACAATGGAAGTAAAACCAAAAAACCCAGCTATGCATTGGTGCAACAACCGGAACTTAGTATTTTACGCACAACTGAACAGAATATCGCCATCGACGAACCGGTAGTCAAAGCTTATACTGGGCAACGTATTAAAAAAACTGAGTACACCAGCTTTTTAAAAGCTCTTTGGAAAAAATTAACAAATATCACCCATCCGATGACCCACAAAGATGTAGCGACCCAAGGACCAAAAGATGCATCTAAAACACAACAAGCGGTCAAACCCAAACAAACACTCGATAAACGCAATCAGCAAAATACGAAAAAACGTCGCACAAATACTCAACGTACCGGCCAACCTCGTAAAAAACCACCAGCGCCTGGGACACAGACTCCCCAGCATAATCAAAATAACCGTGTAGTTCCGTTGCGACCTGAGCACGTTTTAACAAAAACTGAAAAAGAATAACCTCGAAATAGCTTCTATCGCCTGCGCATCTTGCGCAGGTTTTTTTCTATTTACCTTTGTTATTTGTCTCACAAGCTTTACCTAATTTACGCAAGCTCTCAGGACAATCATCGGGTTTCATCATCACTTCTATAAAACATAATTGGTCAGCATGTTGTTTGGAGGCTTCTAACGCAGCAGCTAATTCACCTTCAGTTGTGACTTTTACTGCATAAACATTTTCACCAAAAATCGCCGGCAAAGCACTGTATTGCCAGGGCTGAATATCATTATAAATCATTTTAGGACCATGAATGACCCGCTCAATCGTATAGCCTTGATTGTTTAATAAAAAAATAATCGGGGTCAAATGATGTCGAAGCATCGTCGATACTTCCTGGGCAGTGAGTTGAAATGAACCATCTCCTGTAAATAATAACGACCTACGTGTGGTATCAGCAAGAGCCGTGCCTAACAAAGCACCCGTTGCATAGCCAATTGACCCCCACAAGGCTTGCGCAACAAACGTAATTGCATCAGGCATTGGAATTTCTAATAAACCAAACATACTCGTGCCTGTCTCTGCAATAATAATGTCATGTGGTTTTAAGTAATCCACAATCGTCGACCAGAAATAATTTTGTGAAATAAACGCTTGAGGTTTAGGAACATCAGGCCTGACAGGTCTGACAATTGGACCACTATAGCGATAACCTTGCAATGCTTTGGTTAAGGCCGGAACAACTGCATTAAAATAAACGTTCGGATAAAGGGCATGTTGAACCTTCACAAAATGACTATGAATTTCAATACTAATATTCTCATTGATTTTTGAGGTAAAAATACCGGTATTAAAATCAGACATCATCGTACCAAAAGAAATCACACAATCTGCATGCTCGATGCGCTCTTGCACCCCTGGTGTACTATAATTGCCATTATAAAGCCCAATAAATAACGGATGTGATTCGTTGATAATGCCCTTACCAAGATTCATCAATGCAAAAGGAATGTTTGTGTGTTTAAGTAAATCTAAAATTAAATCTTGCATATGATGACGATCTGCGCACAAATCAGCCAAAATAATCGGATTTTTGGCCTGACGAACCAAAGCTGCCGTTCGTTGGGCCAACTCGGCAACGACATCTTGATTTGAAGTTGGATAATTTAAATTTAAAGGTTTCACGGGTACTGGAATTTGCACCTCCACCATATCGCTAGGAAGGCTAATATAAACTGGTTGCTTTTTAATCCAACACGTTTCTAAAGCATGATCAATGAATTGTGCATTTTTTTCAGGTGAGTTTAAAATTACAACAGCCGCGGAAACATGCTCAAACATATTGATAAATACACCAAAATCTCCCGTGCCAAAAGTATGGTGGACAATTGCATGTTCCCGTTGCAGTTGCGTCGAAGGTGCACCAACAATATTGACGACAGGTAAATACTCGGCAAAACTCCCAGCAATACCGTTTATGGCACTCAGTTCGCCAACACCAAAAGTCGTGACTAACGCTGCAGCACCGCGAACACGCGCATAGCCATCAGCAGCGTAGGCTGCATTTAATTCATTACAATTACCCACCCAGCGCATGTTTTTAAAAGCAATGATATGATCAAGAAAAGTTAGATTATAATCACCAGGCACCCCGAAAATGTCAGTAATCCCAAGCTCAGCCAACCGTATTAGTAAATAATCCGCAGTTGAAATTTTTGCCTGATTCATCTCTGCTATCTCCTTCTTTTTTTGAGCCCCGTAGCAATTGGAGTGACATCTACGTTTGAATTCACACCGCAATCATCTAGTATTTTAAGCAAATTATTACCTCGCGGTGTCAAACGCTTCTCGCAATAATGCGTTAAATAACTCTGCATAATATAAGCATAGTCCGGAATCGTCAAAATAGGCAAAATCTTTTCAGCGCGCTTTAAATGCAGCGGATTACCCGCATCGCAGGATTGAAATAAGATAGCTGCTAAAATACCCGCTAAACTAGCACGACGCACCGAATCAGCTAAATAAAACCGTTGCACACACTCATCTAATGCCCTATCTTGATCCCAATCTGACCACTCCTGAAAAAATACCATCACATCATCCGCTGAAAATGAACCATCAATTTGCAATTGTTGCAAAGCATAGCCCACAGGAATCAATGCCTGTACGTTGGCCCAAGAACAGTTTCCGGCAATTTGTGATGTAATCGGTAGTTTATACAGCGGCTTCAGCCCAAGCTTATCATGAACCACTTGATGAAAATATTTTCGAGGTTGACGTTTATACAAAAATTCTTTAACAAATTGAATATTAAACGCCTCGGGCTTCGTAATCTGATAAATATTGGCGCTTCCTTCTTTTAAACTATTTTCACCTCGATCTATTTTCGCCCAATAATTACCCATACGAATAAAACACAGCACGTGCCCTCGACTCGCGGCAGGTAAAATCAGTAACGGGGCTTGTATCAGCGCAGAAACTTCTTGCCAATGGGTATCCAACATCAACGGAATATGTTGGTATTTTAATAACTCATCAGCAACCATAAACCCATCTAAAATTGCATGAACATAAGGGAAATGACGACGAAGATGACGCGTTGAATAACTGCTGGTGAAACGTCTTAATGCATCTTTAACAACAGCGACAGTGAATTCAAGAATAAAGCCTTCGTAATCTAACTCAATAAATTCACCCTGAGGATTAACAATATCGGCATCACCCACTAATTCAAAACGGTGACCAAGCAACTTTGCATACATAAAATCTAAGGCAAAATCTAATTTGGCACCATATTGATAAAGTAGATGTTTAATATCATTCTGGCCACGCAAAATTGGATAAACCAGAACAGAAAGCCCGTTCAAATCATAAGCATTTGGATTGGCACCATGGCTCAATAATAGACGTGTCAATTCAGAATTACCTTGATCAACTGCCCAATGTAAAGGCGTGCGGCCCAATACATCGCTTTTATTGACATCAGCACCGCGTTTTAATAATTCTTCTGTCACAGAAATACGACGTGCAATGACAGATTCAATCATCGGAGTGAATCCATATTCATCAATGTCATCTAGAGAACTCCCCTCTTCCCGCAGATAAGCTGCATAATCAGGGTCAAGACCATGAATAATCTCTTTGGCAATACTCATCTAGCCTCCAGGTCTTGGTGTCGGGGTATTCGTATTTGTCTTCCCTAATTGTAATTCTAAACGTTTCTGGTATTTTAATTGATTTTCAAGCTTGGCATTTTCAACTTTGACTTTTACTTCAGGGTTACTATTATACAATGGATCAACAATCAGTGACTTGTCTCGACCATCAAAAGCTTGATTATCCATTAATAACGGATGAGCTTCGATATCATTTTCCTGGGAAGCCTCTTGGCCTAATTCAGAGGTATGCTGTTTGCCGATTTGATAATCTTGGCTATGATCATGCGCATTGACTCGAGCAACACGCCGCTTTCCAGCTTGCTCATCTAAACGTTGATCCCGCATCATTGCGGTTGTTTCCTCCACTAAATACGGTAACTTGTCTTTAAAATAAGCCACATCAACACCTATAAAGATTGCCCACCTATATACTGATTATAAATTATAAATTATAACTTACAAATAATCACTTAGTAAAATTTCTGCTATCTGGACTGCATTGGTTGCGGCACCCTTACGCACATTATCGGCAACAACCCATAGATTTAAACCACAAGGGTGTGATAGATCCTGACGAATCCGACCCACATAGACATCATCATGGCCAATGGCATGAGAGAAAGCCGTTGGATATTTGCCTTTTTTGCAATCATCAACGACAACCACACCAGGTGCTTTAGACAAATAACTACGTGCATCTTTGACGCTGATTGGGGCATTAAATTCAACATGAATCGCTTCTGAGTGGCCAAACAAAACCGGAACACGCACTGTGGTTGGGTTGACCAGAATTGAGTTATCTTCGAGAATTTTTTGAGTTTCCCAAACCATTTTCATCTCTTCACGGGTATAACCATTCTCTTGAAACTCATCGATATGCGGTAGAACATTAAATGCAATTTGTTGCGGGTAAACAGAAGATTTGGCGGGCCGTCCATTAATTAATTCCGTTACTTGGGTTATCAACTCAGACACTGCTTTTCTTCCCGTACCAGAAACTGCCTGATACGTGGCGACATTGATGCGTCGTATCCCAACCACATCGTGTAAAGGTTTAAGTGCGACAAGCATTTGGATCGTAGAACAATTTGGATTAGCGATAATGCGACGATTTTTGTAATCCGCAATGCGGTGGCGGTTCACTTCGGGAACCACCAAAGGAATATCATCTTCATAGCGAAAACAGGAAGTATTATCAATGACGATGCATCCTGCATCGACGGCTTTAGGGACATATTCTTGAGACACCGCCCCGCCAGCAGAAAATAGCGCAATATCCACGTCTTTAAAATTGAAGGAAGCCAGGTCCTCTACATCCTGCAACTCACGTTTAAAACGTAAAGTTTTCCCCACGGACTTAGCGCTAGCCAATAAATATAATCGATTAATCGGAAACTCGCGCTCTTGCAAGACTGTTAAAAAAGCTTCGCCAACTAAACCCGTAGCACCAACAATCGCAACATTCAAAGCTTTCATTTATTCACCTCTTGAAAAATACTGTTTCAGTTGTCTAGCCGTGAGCAAAAAGACACCAGAACCACCATGCTCAAAATCAAGCCAGGTAAATGGCACCATCGGATATGCCCGACATAAAGCATCTTCAGTATTGCCAACTTCAACCACAAGAATGCCTTCATCACTTAAATAGTCACTAGCAGTAAATAAAATCTTTTCAACAACCGCTAACCCATTGTTTTCGGCCTCCAAGGCCAACATTGGCTCATGTTGATACTCAGTAGGTAGTTGTTGAATCTCCTCTTGGCCGACATAAGGTGGATTACTGACGATAATATCGTAACGTGTCTTTGAAACATGATCAAAACAATCTGATTCAATCAGCGTTAAATGACCTTCTAAATTATGCCGATCCCGGTTGATCGCTGCAACATCGAGTGCATCACGTGAAATATCTACCGCATCAACTTCCGCATCAGGGAATGCATAACAACAGGCAATGGCAATGCACCCACTCCCCGTGCACAAATCTAGAATACAAGTCACATGATCAGCATCTATCCAGGGGGCAAATTGGTGGTTAATGAGCTCAGCAATTGGAGAACGTGGAATCAAAACACGATCATCAACATAAAAAGGCAAATCACAAAACATGGCTTCGTGTGTCAAATAAGGCACCGGGATACGACCCTGAATGCGACTGGCGAGCTGACTTGCTAAAAACTTCTTCTCATCCTCCGTCAACCGCGCTTGTAGGATAGAAAGATCGACGTCATATGGCAGCGATAAACTCCCTAGAATCAACGCTAAAATGTCATCCCAAGCATTATCTGTCCCATGACCATAATACAAATCTTCTTCATTCGCGCGCGAGCAGCCAAAACGTAAGAAATCCAAAATTGTTTCAAACGTTTCTGTTTGCTTCACATAATCAATCTGCATAAAAGTCCTAACCTTGAATCGAGATAAAAGAATTGTACGTGAATTCGTAGGCACTGTCGTTATTTCCTATACTTAAGCATCAGCTTATTTAATAATTTAAATATTAAAATCCAGTTCAAAAAGCGTAGGAGGTCACCATGCCAGATCTAGACGATGAAAACGCCCTATTTCGTCGCATGATGAAAGATGTTAAACCACTGAAGGAACATAAGGACCTCAGAGCCCCCAAGTATCAACAACCTCCTAAAATTGTTAGTAAAAAACATGAGCATTTAACTCAAGAAAAACCACACCTGGCAGAACTTGCTGATCCATACGAGCAAACGATTACTGCTGCAACGATTTTATCCTACCAACAGCATCCGTTACCTAACAAACGCTTTCGCGAATTAAAACAAGGACAAATTCCTAAAGATGATTTTCTCGATCTTCATGGTTGTAATATTAATAAAGCACGCGAAACATTATGGCAATTTGTGCATAAGGCCTATGCCAAACACCATCGCTGTGTCCTCATCATTCATGGAAAAGGTGGGCAACAGAATGAAATATCTATTTTAAAAAGTCATGTTAATCATTGGCTCAAGCAATGTGAACCGGTCATTGCTTTTCACAGTGCACGCGTGCAAGAAGGCGGTACTGGCGCGGTTTATGTCTTATTAAAAAAAAACCGTGATGATATCGATTGAATTTTTTATCATAACCATTTAAGATTTGAACAAAATTTTTGAAGTTAATACTATGAGCAAACAAGCGATTATCATCGGCATTGCAGGCCCTTCTGCTTCAGGGAAGAGTTTATTATCAAATACCATCGTCAATGAATTAGGTTCAGATCAAGTCGTCGTGATCTCTGAAGATGCATATTATAAAGATAATAGTCATTTACCATTTAAAGAACGTGAACAGATTAATTATGATCACCCAGATTCATTCGATCATGCCCTATTAGTCGAACATTTAAAACATCTACAACAAGGTGAAAGTGTTGATATTCCAATTTACTCTCATGTCAAACATATGCGGTTACCCGAAACTCGAAATATCGGCAAGCACACAATTATTGTTTTAGAAGGCATCTTACTCTTCAGTGAAAAAACACTGCGAGAAATCATGGATATTCGAATTTTCATGTCAGCACCTTTAGATGTTTGCTTAATTCGTAGGCTTAAACGCGATGTCGTGGAACGCCAACGCTCAGTTGAGTCCGTTCTGCATCAATATGAAACCACTGTGCGCCCAATGTATTTACAATTTATTGAACCCTCCAGCCGTTACGCAGATTTAATTGTTCCTCGTGGCGGCGAAAACCGCATCGCGATTGATATGATTCAAGCAAAAATGCGTGAGTTATTATCTATGAGTCGCTCATAAAATAAACTAAGGAGACATCAATGGGATTTTTAAGCGGAAAAAAAGCGCTGATTATTGGTTTAGCAAGTAAACGTTCTATTGCTTATGGCATAGCCAAAGCGTTGCATGAACAAGGTGCATCACTGGCTTTTACCTATCAAAATGAACGCTTACAGTTACGTGTAGAAGAGATGGCAAATGAATTCAATTCAACATTCACCTGCCCATGTGATGTCGCCCAGGATGAAGATATTACTAACCTATTTACCCAACTCAGAAAACACTGGGATAATTTTGATATTCTTATCCATTCTGTTGCCTACGCCCCACAAGACCAAATCAGTGGAGACTTCGTAGACCATGCAAGCCGAGAAGGATTTAAAATTGCACATGACATCAGCGTCTATAGCTTAGTCGCTTTAGCCAAGGCAGCCTTACCGATGATGGAAGGCACACAAGGCTCTCTACTTACCCTAAGTTATTATGGTGCTGAAAAGGCCGTGCCTAATTATAATACAATGGGTGTTGCAAAAGCAGCCTTAGAATCAGCTGTACGCTATCTCGCTGCGAGCTTAGGACCCAAAAACATTCGAGTCAATGCCATCTCTGCAGGTCCAATTAAAACATTAGCAGCTGCAGGTATTAAAGATTTCAAAAAGTTTCAAACTGCCTATGCATCGATTGCACCATTAAAACGTAATGTAACAACCGAAGAAGTTGGCAATACCGCAGCCTTTCTCTGCTCAGATTTAGCCTCAGGAATCACCGGCGAAGTGGTGCATGTCGATGGCGGATATCATGCAGTAGCAAACTGTGATTTGGGAGAGTAATCATCATGAGCACCCCACATGCAGTATGCTTTTATGGAGATCGGGTGCTCTTAAAACGTAACACGCAACAATTTATTCTGCCACTGCATGCAGTGGACACCACCAAACTGTCAATACGCCATCAACTCTCTTTTTCTTATCAACAAAGCTTCATTCATGCAATTGCTTTAGACTCTGAAATCGCTGAAGATCCTGACTTTGTTCTTATTTCCGCTCGAGATATTTTAAAAATCGCCGAAAATATTGAACAATGTCAGTTACTCTGTCGCAGTAAACAATTGTTAACCTGGCACCATCATAGTTTATATTGCGGACATTGCGGACATGCGACCCAAATTTCAACGAGAGAACTTTGTAAGATTTGTGAATCATGTCAAACCAATATTTATCCCTCAACATCACCCGCCGTCATTGTCTTAATTCAACACCAAGATAAAATCCTATTAGGACGATCTGCGCATTTTCCAGCAGGCATGTATAGTGCACTTGCAGGTTTTGTAGAAGCAGGAGAAAGTTGTGAGGAAACCGTCATGCGTGAAGTCAAAGAAGAAATCAATATTCAAATCAAAAATATTCGTTATTTTGGCAGTCAATCATGGCCTTTTCCCAATTCCTTCATGATCGGTTTCTTAGCAGACTATGATCAAGGTCAAATTTCTATTAATCAAGCTGAACTAGAAGATGCTCAATGGTTTGATAAACAGCATCTTCCACTCATCCCACCACCGTTTAGTATCGCCAGACAGATGATTGATCACTGCATTAAGTGACTAAAATAATTACAGAAGCATTGCGTATGTACAATAATCCTGACATAATGTTTCGTTTATTTGGGTAAATTAGTTTTATGTCGGAACTGAATGTGAACTTAGAGACACTGCTTGCTATTATCGATGCCAATCATGCCGTTGACGTTGTTGTGATTGATGTAAAAGACCAAACCAGCATCACAGACTACATGATTGTCTGTAGCGGACGCTCTTCGCGTCAGGTGCGTGCAATTGCAGAAAATCTGATGACAGAAATGAAACAACGCGGTTTATCTGCGTTAGGTTACCATGGTCTTGATGAAGGCGAATGGGCGCTCATTGATTTTGCAGATTTCGTTGTCCATATCATGCAACCGACAACGCGCGATTTTTATAATTTAGAAGATTTATGGCAGAAAAAATCGGTTTGATTCATGCTTAAAATAACCATCATCACCTTAGGAAACAAAATGCCTGGCTGGGTTGAAGATGCAAGCCAGGCATTTATGAAGCGTCTTCAAGATCATGTGCAGCTAAACTTAATTGAAATGCCTTTAATCAAGCGTGGTAAATCATCTGATGTTACACGTATCTTAGAAAAAGAAATGCTAAATATGCGCGCGGCAATCCCCAATCAAAGCTACCTGATTGCACTCGATAAATCTGGTCGCATGTTTTCAAGTGAACAACTTGCAACTCAGCTCGAACAATTACAACAAAAAACCAGTCATCTATGTTTTTTGATTGGCGGCCCAGAGGGGATCAGTGCCGAATTACTTCGAGCCTGTCATGAACGATGGTCGTTATCGACACTGACTTTTCCACATACAATTGCACGAATAATCCTGCTAGAAGCTTTATACCGCTCCTGGTCAATTTTACAGAATCATCCTTATCATAAGTAAAACTTTAGCAACGTTGCCTATATCTGCATTAAATCTTTTTCTTTAACTTGCAATACTGTTTCAATCTCAGCGATATATTGATCCGTTAGTTTTTGCACTACTTCACTCGCACGACGCTCATCATCTTCAGAAATGTCTTTTGCTTTAACACTATCTTTCAAAGTCTGATTTGCATCACGGCGTATATTACGAATCGCGACACGCCCTTGCTCTGCTTCATGACGAACAATGCGGATCATTTCTTTGCGACGTTCTTCGCTTAATGGCGGTAAAGGCACGCGAATGGTTGTGCCTGAAGTGGCAGGGTTCAGGCCTAAATCTGACGTCAGAATTGCTTTTTCAATTGCTTGCATCATCGATTTTTCCCAAGGCGTCACTGTCAATGTCCGGGCATCAGAACTGGTGATATTAGCCACCTGACTTAATGCTGTTGGTGTGCCATAATAATCAACTTGAACATGATCTAACAAACTTGCATGTGCTCTTCCAGTTCTAATTTTACTCATTTCATGTTGTAAAGATTCAACAGCTTTTTGCATTCGTTTTTCTGCATCTCGCTTAATATCATTTACCATGATTTGCTCCTACGTATGTTCCAATATGTTCGCCAAGTACAATTTTATTCAAAGCGCCTGATGCCGCCATATCAAAAACGAGTAAGGGCATCCCATGATCTTGACATAAACAAATAGCGGTCAAATCCATGACTTCCAAGCCTTGTGTTAACACGTCTCGATAAGTCAAAAATTCATAACGTTTAGCATCTTGATTCTTGACTGGATCAGCTGAATAAATTCCATCGACTTTTGTTGCTTTTAATACAATATCCGCACCAACTTCAATCGCACGTAAACATGCAGCCGTATCTGTGGTAAAAAAAGGATTACCAATACCCGCTGCAAAAATAATCACATGTTTATTGCGAAGATGGGTAATCGCCTTACGACGATTATAAGGATCAACCACACCGAGCATGGGAATTGCCGACATAATGCGCGCCGGCAAATCAATGCGCTCTAATGCATCGCGCAGTGCTAGTGCATTCATCACCGTCGCGAGCATACCCATATGATCACCGGTCACACGGCCTAAGCCTGCTTCTGATAATACTTTTCCACGAAACAGATTACCACCACCAATCACCAACCCAACTTCAACGCCCAAATTAATAAGTGCAGCTACATCGCTTGCAATTGTATCTAATATCAACGGATCAATACCAGAGCGAGCACTGCCCATCAGCGCTTCACCGCTATATTTGAGTAAAATCCGTTTATATTTTAGTTTAGGTTGATTATTGTCAATCATGATTCACGAACCTGTGCCATCACTTCTTCAACAAAATTATCTTCTTTCTTTTCTATGCCCTCGCCGACTTCTAATCGAACAAAAGAAACAACCTCAGTATTTTTTTCTTTTAACAGCTGTGCCACTTTCTTGTTTGGATCTTTAACATAAGGTTGGCCCATTAAGCTGACTTCATCAACATATTTACTAATTCGACCGTCAACCATCTTGGCAATAATATCTGCAGGTTTACCGCTAGTACTCGCTTGTGCCGTAAAAATTTCGCGCTCATGATCAATTTCAGATTGGGGGACATCTTCACATCGAATGACTAACGGTCGATTTGCTGCAATATGCATCGCAATATCTTTTGCCAATGTTTCATCTTGAGTATTAATTGCAACCAATACGCCAATGCGTGAACCATGTAAATAAGCACCGACAGCACCTTCTGCTTCAACCAAAGCAATGCGACGAATTTTAATATTTTCACCGAGTTTCGCAATCAATTCTTGGCGTTTTTGCTCAACGGTATGCTCAGTACCAGGCATAGGCGTTGTTGCTAAAATATCGATATCCGTAATTTTTTCTTTTAATGCTGTTTCTGCAAGTGTTTTGGCAAAATGCGTGAAATTTTCATCGCGCGCAACGAAGTCAGTTTCGCTATTAATCTCAACCATTAATGCAGCACGGCCATCTGCAGAGCGTGCAACAGCAACCACACCTTCAGCAGCAATTCGATCAGCTTTTTTATCTGCTTTCGCTTGACCCGCTTTACGCATTTCATCAATTGCCAATTTAATATCACCGTTTACATGAGGTAAGCTTAAGAATTTTTTACATTCCATCATCGCTACGCCAGTGCGTTGACGCAGCTCCATGACTAATTTAGCATCAATTGACATTTTTTATTCTCCGCTTATATAAAACAGCCCGATAAACGGGCTACATGATAACTCTAATCAATAATCAATGAAGTAAAAAATCTAATTTGACTCAGACTCACCAACTTCGGGTTTTTCAGCGACTTCAATGAATTCTTCAGAAACAATACCACCCACGGTGTTTGTTTGTTTGGCGTCTAAAATGGCATCAGCAACTGCGCGAACATAGATTTCAATCGCACGCATCGAATCATCATTTCCA
>CAMDJY010000011.1 GCA_945901145.1 Legionella genomosp. 1
CGCCGGTTTCCATTGATTGGGAGGGACAAACCGCAACACCCGATATTCGGTCGGTTGCAGTGCTATACCATAGGTTGCAGACTCAACTAAGGCACGTTGCTGAATAAATTTTATTTTATTAATAAACGCTTCGGCAGTCGTTCTGACACGTCGGCTGGCACCAAAATCTCCAAATGCGAGTAAGGCGAATCCAATGGTGATCCCAATGATGACCAGCACCACTAGGATCTCGATCAGCGTGAAGCCTTGTTTAGTTGGCATTCCAGTTTCCAATTTCACTGTCGATACCACTGCCTCCGGGTTGTCCATTTGCACCATAGGTAAAGACATCGACTTCTGCATGCTGTCCTGGATTTAAGTAAAGATAATTTCGACCCCATGGATCTTTAGGAATTGATTTTAAGTAGGAGCGCCAATCATTTGGAATCGGATTTGTTGTTGGTTTATGAACTAAAGCGGCGAGCCCTTGATCGGTGGATGGATAGACTCCATTATCCAAGCGGTATAAATCTAATGCATTTTGAATGGCTAAAACGTCTTGTTTGGCTTTGACAATCCGAGCATCATCTGGTCGATGAATGATTTGGGGAACAACCAATGCGGCAAGAATTCCTAGAATGACGATGACGACCATGATTTCTATTAATGAAAACCCTTTTTGTTGATGCATATATTTCTCCCGTGTATTAAGTCACTAATTGTTCCATTGAAAAGATAGGCAATAATGTTGATAAGACAATAAAAAGAATAACACCTCCCATGAAAATGATCACGAGTGGCTCGAGCAAGGTCATGATAGTATCGATGAGTCTGCGTACTTCATGATCTAAATGTAGCGCAGCTCGCTCCATCATCGGCGCGAGTTGTCCGCTTTTTTCTCCGCTGGCGATTAAATGTACAGCCATTGGACTTAAAAAACCGGTTTCGTTGAGTGCTTGACTAATCGATGTACCTTCTTTAACTTGGATGGCAGCGGTATCAAAACGCGATCGAATCACAACATTTGTAATTAACCTTGCAGAAACCCGCATGGTTTCAAGAACACTGACGCCAGCTGCGAATAGAATCGCAAAAGTGTGGGTATATCTGGCAATATTGACAGCAATAATTAAATAAGAAATGCCTGGAATTTTCAGCAAAAAATTATCCCATCGGTTGCGAATTTTGGGTTGTTTTAGGCTGTGCTTCAATCCGGTCAAGCCTAACACCAAGAGAATAATGATATAAAGACCATAGTCATGCATGACATGACTCATGGCGATGAGGACTTGCGTCATCGGTGGGAGTGTTTGTCCACTGCTACTAAATACTTCGATAATTTTAGGGACGACAAATGCCAATAAAAATCCGATAATCGCAGCGGATACGACAACCATTAAACTCGGATAGATCATCGCTTGCTGAATTTTTTGTTTCGTTTGTTGTTGATATTCTGTGTAATCGGCGAGTTTTTCTAAGACCATATCCAAACGTCCAGTTTGTTCCCCGGCCGCAATCGTTGCTCGATATAACTCAGGAAATACGTGAGGCTCGTCGTCCATTGCTTGCGCGAGTCCATAGCCTTCGAGGACTTTGGCTCGAACCGCAAAAATTAAGGATTGCACAGCAGGTTTGATGGATTGTTCACCCACGCCACGAAGGGCTTCTTCAAGGGGAATACCTGCTGCCAGTAAAGTTGCGAGTTGGCGTGTGAGCAAGGCTAAATCTTGCGCGGGAAAAGCACGTTTAGGTTTTTTACGTTGATTTTTTTTAAGAGCAACGAGTTGTGTTGGGATTAATCCTTGTTCACGTAATAGTTGACGTGCATCGCGCTCGGAGTCGGCTTCTATCACCCCTTTCGTGGTTTTTCCGGAATTTTTTAAAGCATAATATTGATAAGCACTCATCATTCATTTCAATAAAAATCAAATCTCTTTGAGTCTAATCTATTGGGTTTCATAAGTCATTAAGATAGAATCAGATAGAATCATGAGCGTGTTGTGTTCAGGGAGAAAGAAATGAGCATCAGTAAAATCAAGTCTGCAATTGAAAACTATGAAGCTAAATTTATTGACTTACGATTTACCGATACGATAGGTAAAGAACAGCATATTACCATTCCAGTTTCGGCAGTTCAGGATGATTTTATTGAAAATGGCAAAATGATTGATGGCTCATCGTTTAAAGGCTGGCAAAAGATTCATCAATCAGATTTGGCATTGATGCCAGATTTAGAGACTATTCTTCCTGATCCGTTTTATCAAGAGCGTACTTTATTCATTCGTTGTAATATCGCTGACCCGCAAACCATGACCGGTTATGACCGAGATCCGCGTTCGATCGCGCAGCGTGCTGAAGCTTATCTTCAGTCAACGGGGATTGCTGATCAAGCTTTATTTGGTCCGGAGCCTGAGTTTTTTTTATTCGATGATGTCCGCTGGGAAACCAATATGAGTGGTTCGTTTTATAAAATTGATTCTGAGGAGGCGCAATGGAATTCTGGGAAGGTTGTTGAAGGCGGTAATATTGGACATCGTCCGCATATCAAAGGGGGCTATTTTCCAGTGCCGCCGGTTGACTCTTCTCAAGACATTCGTTCAGCTATTTCAGAAATACTCGAATCATTAGGGATAGTGGTTGAAGCCCATCATCATGAAGTGGCAACTGCCAATCAATGTGAGGTGGCCACTCGGTTTAATTCCCTGACGAAAAAAGCAGATGAATTGCAAATTCTTAAGTATGTTGTGCACAATGTTGCACATAATCATGGTAAAACCGCAACGTTTATGCCGAAACCTTTAGTCGGTGATAATGGCAGCGGCATGCATTGTCATCAATCGCTGGTGAAAGATGGTGTCAATTTATTTGCAGGAGATCATTATGCAGGTCTTTCTGAAACTGCGCTTTATTATATTGGTGGGATTATTCAGCATGCTCGGGCATTAAATGCAATCACCAATCCTGCAACAAATAGTTACAAGCGTTTAGTTCCGGGTTTTGAAGCACCGGTTTTATTGACCTATTCAGCACGCAATCGTTCGGCATCGATTCGGATTCCACATGTTAGCCATCCGAAAGCACGTCGGATTGAAGTCAGATTTCCTGACCCGATGGCGAATCCTTATTTGGCTTTTTCCGCGATGATGCTCGCGGGTCTTGATGGCATTGTGAAAAAAATTCATCCAGGCGAGGCGATTGATAAAGATTTGTATGATTTGCCTGCTGAAGAATTAATTGATATTCCAACAGTAGCCGGCTCACTCGAACAGGCTGTTGAATGTTTACATCGTGATCATGAGTTTTTGTTACAAGGCGATGTCTTTAGCCAAGATTTTATTAAGAGTTATATCAAGCTGCGTGAGCAGGATATCACTTATATTCGCAGCCTGGTTCATCCTGCAGAGTTTGAATTGTATTATAGTCAGTAATTGATGATGTAAAAATTAAATACCTAAAGTTAATGCTCTTTTTGCCGCTAATAAAATCAGTGTGATTAAAAATACATCTATGGAGACGGCGATGGACATTATTTTTCAGGGGCAACATGACAGTACTGAGGCGGGTGATAGCTTACAAGGTATTATTCATTTGTTAAAAGAGCGTTATCATATCGATTCGTTTCGTGAAATGCACTTGTCAGTGACTTTAGTCGACCATGTGGGGCAAGATGTGGAGCTTGTTGATAGCAAAACCAATCAACCTTATCGTGTGCTTGAAGTGTGTCGTAACCATCATACAGTTTCTCAGCGTATGGGGCAGCCTTCTTTAAAGTTAGTGATTGATAATACTAAATGATCCTGACATACTTTTCTTAATATCATTAAAAGAGCCAATGACAGATGCAAGAGTCACAAAATGGTCCAAATTATAAGCATTGGATTTCTACTTATGGTTTATTGACGGCACAGCGCGTGCTTGATCGGTTTAAGCTGCAACTGCCTCACGATAAATTAGTCAGTGCTTTACATTCTGCTGATCATGGTTATTATTTGGTCTTAAAGATACCGATGATGAATATTTTCAACGGGATTATTTTTCAACAAGCCTATGACTATCAAGTGTATGCACAGAAGTTAATGATTGATTATCGTCTCTCCGAAGAATATTCGAAAGATCCAGAGATGCCAGGTGCTAATATTCGTGCTGATTTAAATGATCAATATGAGCAGATGCTGATTACAGGCAAAGCTTTTAATGAAGCACAATATCAGCATTATCGAATTATTTCTGAGAGTCAGGCCTATTTAATTCAAAAGGTTAGTGGGTTGCATGACCCTGCACAGGATTTAGTGCATTTAAAAGATGATTTAGATTTCAAAGAAAAAACGACTGAGTTTATTTTTACAGCAGAAGCCATCACCAACACGTTTCGCACTTACCGCAGCCAATTTTATAACATGATTTTAATCATTACGGAACGTCTCAGTAGTTTGTCAGATTATCATTTGAATCAACAAACCTCGGCGCAAGAACGTGAGTCTTTGGCGTTTGATCGTGGCATTGGTGGCTAAGTGTGAGTTTGTATGAAAAGTAAATTCCTTGGAGTGGTTTGTTTCCTTGTGGTCGGTGCTGTATTTTATTGGTATTGGCATGAGAAAAATCCTACAGTGGTTTTCATTGAACCGCGTCTGAAAATGGTTTCTTTTGCAGAGTTACCTGGTTGGCAACAAGCGAATACGTTAAAATCACTCAAGACTTTTCAAGGCTCTTGCCGAATTTTTTTAAAACAAAATCCAGAACAATCGGTTGGTAATGATAAACTAAAGTTAAAAGCCAAGGATTGGTTTCCTGCGTGTCGTGCGGCTTTAAGCCTAAATACTTCCTCTCAAGAAGTTGCAAAAGCCTTTTTCCAAGCATGGTTTAATCCGGTTGAGTTTAACAATGGTCAATCGATGGTTGGGTTATTTACCGGTTATTATTTTCCAAGTATACCGGGTAGCCTAGTAAAAACTGATGAATATTCTATACCTATTTACGGGTTACCAAACGATCGCCTGAGTTTACGCTTAAGAGATTTTGATGCGAATTTACCCAATAAGACACTGATTGGGCGTATCCAAGGGAATCAATTGATGCCTTATTACACTCGAAAAGCGATTGATGCAGGTGCAATTCGGGATAAAGCGCCGATATTAGCATGGGTGAAAAGCCCAGTAGATCGTTTATTTATCGAGATTCAAGGCTCGGGTATTCTTGAGTTGCCAAATCAAGAAAATTTACTTTTAGGCTCTGCCGGCGGTACGGGGGCGCCGTACACAGCAATTGGGCGCGTATTAATCGATAAAGGGGTGATGACACGAGATAGTGCCTCCATGCAACGGATTCGCGCTTATTTGGAGGCCCACCCTGGTGAAATGGATGCTGTGATTAACCAAAATCAATCGTTTGTTTTTTTTAGGATATTGGCTCAAAAAGGTGCTTTGGGTGCACAAGGTCTATTACTGACGCCGGGTTATTCACTGGCTGTTGATCAAAATTGGGTGCCATTAGGCACACCCATTTGGCTGAATACCACAAGACCAGACGAGCAAACGAATGCCACTCACCCATTTAAGCGCTTAATGGTTGCGCAAGATACAGGTGGTGCGATTCGCGGTGCCGTGCGCGGAGATATCTATTGGGGTGAGGGACCTCGTGCAACCGAGATTGCTGGCAAAATGAAAGATACAGGACGATATTGGCTCTTACTGCCGCGTACTTTTAGCATTGATCATTAATTGCATCCAGAAATACAATAATTTTTTTGATTTTTATGGCCTATAATTAATTTATATGTTGTTTAATAGGTCTTTATATGTCAAAAAATAAGGAACCAACTGACGTTGCTGCTGCAGAGGCTCTAGAGCGGGCAAAAAAAAAGTGGTTGGAATATGCCACTCATATTACGATCAATATACCAGGCTTTACAGTAAAACAAGAAATATCTAAAACTAAACTCATTGCATTTGGCAAGATGAGCGCTGATGCTCAAGGTGAATTAAATGAATCAATAAAAAAAGCAACACAAGCGTTGACGAATCAGGAAAATGCAAAGGCTCAGTTAAATAAATTTGAATCCAGCTTCTTCATGTCATTTAGTGATAATTATCTAAATCCAATTGCTAATTTCATTCGAAAAATCTTCAATTACCCTCCTCAGCCTACTTACAAAGAGTTTTATAATCGAGCATTTCAGGATGCATCTACAAACAGAGTGAAATGCGACGGTGATGTGGAGGAAAAAGAAGCATATTTGGAAAAAGTTCTTCTTTCAGTGAAGACTGAGTGCTCTGAATTACAACGTTTAAATAAAAAGCAAGAAAAATTAGATGACTTAAGAGAGAAATATGTTGAAGCAAAAACGGTATTTGAATCGAAAAACAATAAAAATGATCAAACCGAATCTTCTGAGACCGAATCAAGTCATCCTAAGCTCGGATAATTATCAAAGATCTTTCTCTTGCATCATATAAAGCATATTCGCTGGTGATTTTTCAGGTAAGATTGGTTTGGTTTGTATTTGAAAATCACGCAATGCAAAAAAGAATGGATTGAGTTTTTTTTGGTAAGGCTGTAAGCTCCCTAACCATATCGGTTGGCGATGATTTAACAGATGATAATTTGAACGCCACATGCTGAGTATGAGCATCGGTTTACCTCTCTGATTTTTATAAGTCATTTCTAAATACGGTTTTTGATTGAGATAAAATTGAGTATTAAAAGAAGTCGTTGTATTCTCTGATAAAAACATCCCTAAAAGAGAATGAGCGTTTTTCTGCCAACCGTGTGATTTCAGTAATTTTTCTAATGTATTAAGATCTCCTAAATACTGTATGTTTAGTATATTTTTAGGTCTTCCAAGTCGATCGCTGTTGTAAAGAGGTAATAATGGTCGGGTTTGATGCCACCACGCATCATAGGTTAATACATATTGTTGATAGGAAGGCATGTGTTGTTTGAAAGTTGATTTAAAATCTAAGCAGACAATGCAGATAGCCGTGCCGATTAATAGAAAAAATGGAATGATGAACGAGTAAGCAGGTGTGAATTTTTGAGAGTAACGTCTATAAAAAAGCCAATGAAGTAAGGCAAGTGTGAGTCCAAAGCTATAAGCTGTAATGATACCACTGAGCCAGTTATCGCCAAGGTAAAGAAATGCAATGCCAGCAAGACAGAGTAAACCCATGAGAATAAATCGAATGGTTCGAATGAATGCGGTTTGGGAATAACGCATTTTTTTTAACATGAGGAAGGTCATACAAGTTGTGGCTATGGCTAATTGCATGACAGAAAATAAAGGCGATGTTTGTTGGCTAAGAATGTTTTCTGTTGGCATCGGCGCCAGGTAAAAACTCAAGCAAGCAACGAGCGTGAAGCAGCTGATAATGCTTAACCAATAGCGTAATGATCGCCAATCTTGATGATAGACTGTCATTCCTACGATGCCTAAAAATAAAGCGATGAGTGGGCAAGGGCTTAAACAGAGTGTTATCACTGTAAAAAAAACATCAAAGCCATGGGTTCTAAATGTTTGCAAGAAAAAATAGACCGGTGCATCGATTGTTTCAAAAATCGTCCCAGAGCAAATCCACAGAATTGCAATGCTTGTGATAGATAAAAAAAGAAAAAATAAAAGTATACATCCCATCGTATTGCCATGGTTGGTTTCACCAGGGGGAGATAAGTATCGAAGTATGTTATTGAGTGGATGAATGGTTTTTGCTTGATGCCAAGCTTGATCGAGTTTTTCCTGAATGATTTGGTCAATATGCCTCCAAAGCCATTTGATGGATAAGCTGGCCAGCCAGAGGATAAATAATAGACCAAAGACAAACAGAAATAATCGAGTTGCACGCTCGGTTGATAGTTCTGCGCTTGCTGTTCCAATGAGAATGCCAGGGCCTACATAGAGGATGGACCAAAAAATTGCAGAGATAAAATTTGCAATTAAAAATTCAACGCGCCCCATGCGCATCATGCCGGCAATCACTGGAATAATCGAGCGTAATGGACCGATAAAACGACCAAAAAATACACTTTTACCGCCATGGCGCTCAAAGTAATCTTTTCCGTATTGTAACCATTGCGGGTGAGTTTTAAATGGCCATATATGGAGTAGTTTGTCACTAAGTATGTAACCTAAAAAATAACTGCCGACATCACCGGCAATGGCGCCAAACATAGAAGCTACCAGTGTTAAATCAATGCGCATGACGCCGGAGCCTGCTAAGATGCCGATCATGGTCATCATGACCGATCCTGGAACAATTGACCCAATCACTGCCAATGATTCTGCAAATGCAATGAGAAAAGTCATGATCAGCGCGAGTTCAGTGTGTTGTTTCAGCCATGTTGTCAGCGGCTCTACATATGCCATGGAAAATTCCATATCTGTTATCGTCCAAATTCTGTGAAAAAGAGCGCTGACAATTGTTTTTCTACTGTCGAAAATGAGACGTTAGGGACTAAATTTTTCATATGTGTCATTTTGAGCTCAGTGTATCCACAAGGATTAATCCCTAAAAATGGTGTTAAATCCATTTCTACATTTAAAGCAAGACCATGATAGGTACAGCCATTTTTTACTCTAAGGCCAATTGATGCAATTTTTTTATCATCGACATAGACCCCAGGGGCGCCACATTGTGTGTGTCCTTGAATATTAAAAGTCGCTAAACTTTGAATTAGTAGGTCTTGTAGACAACACACCAAACTGCGGATACCTAATTTTCTGCGTTTGATATCAAATAAAACATAAATTAATAACTGACCTGGGCCGTGGTATGTGACTTGACCGCCTCGGTCACTCTGGACAATTGGAATTTTTCCAGGGTTTAAAATATGTTCAACTTTGCCTGCTTGACCTTGGGTATATACTGGAAAATGTTGTAACATCCAGACCTGATCAGCTGTTTCTGTCGTTCTTGAAGCCGTAAAGTGCTTCATTTCTTCCCAAATCAATTCATACTGTTGTATGCCTCGATGAAGAATCAGCATTAGAGCACCATATTGACATGTGGATGTTTGGTCAATGCGTGGTATAGGCCATCTAATGTTGCTTGATCTTTTGCGTAAACACTTAAACTTAATGAACGATAAATACCGGTTTTGCTTATTTGGCTGGTGATCGCTTGTTCTGTGATTTCTGGGTAAAACTGTTGCGCGATATTTAAAATATCGCTTGCAAAGCTTGATGTATTTTTCCCGATGATTTTAATTAAAAAATCACAGGGAAATTGTATGATCTTATCGTTCATAAGTGTTAATTTATGAACCATTGTCTAAACATCAGTTTCACCGAGTCTTTGGCACGCGAAAAAATACCGCCTTTGGGTACATCCTGTAGAGCATACAACGGTTCTGTTGCAATAATTTGTTGATCAAAGCGAATCAATAATTCACCAATGGTATCGTTCTTTTTAATCGGTGCTTGGACATACTTTGGAATTTTAGTATTGATGCTTAATCGTTGATATTGACCAGCAGGTATGGTGACAAATTCATCATGTATTAAACCGATAGGAATAATATTGGTTGTGCCTTTGTAAAGGGGGAGCTCAGTAATGGGGACCCCAGATTTATATAATTTATGCGTTTCAAAAAAACGAAATCCATAATTGAGCAGTCGTTCGCTATCATCAGCCCGGACGGTTTCTGTGGGTGAACCTAAGACCACTGCGATGAGACGCATATGATCGCGTTCTGCTGAAGATACTAAACAAAAGCCGGCTTCATTGGTATGGCCGGTTTTAATCCCATCGACATGTGCATCACGCCAAAGTAAACGATTACGATTGGGTTGTCGTATGCCATTATAAGTAAACCATTTTTGTTGATACCAATGATAATATTCAGGAAAATCCTTAATGAGTGCGCGGCCTAAAATTGCTAAATCTTTTGCTGTTGTATGGAGCTCAGGATTTGGTAGTCCCGTACTGTCAGTGAAGTGACTCTGATTCATGCCTAAATTTTTGGCTTGCTGATTCATAATGTCGGTAAATCCTGCTTCACTACCACCGAGATGTTCAGCCATTGCCACACAAGCATCGTTTCCTGAGTCAACGATGATGCCTTTGAGTAAATCTTCAATGCTTACGGATTGCCCTTCTTTAACAAACATGCGAGAGCCGCCAGTTTTCCATGCTTCTTGGCTAATATGTACCAGATCTGTTAAATGAATCTGGCCTTGTTTTAAGGCATTAGAAATGACGTATAGCGTCATCATCTTCGTTAAGCTTGCGGGAGGCAGAGGTTCTTCACTGTTTTTTTCAGCTAAAATTTTACCGCTATTGGCATCGATGAGAATGTAGGCTTTTGCATTTAACGTTGGTGGTGTAGGCGTGATCAGTGGGTTCGCATTGACGTTGGCAGTTGGACGAATCAAGTCTTGAGACATGGGGATGTCTGCAACGCTTGTTTGCGCGATGAATATCATACCTAAGAGAAGAGGAACCATGAAAAAAATTGTTCGATTCATTGCTTTACCCGTTGTAAATTGATGTGATAAGTTAAAAACTGCTTGAGTTTACCATATGATTTGTTTAATGAAAAAATTATATTTGAATTGGATCTATTATTGAGTAGACTAGTTAAAAGCTAAGAGTATTAAGATTATAAGGACATAAGCTTTACCATGCTTAAAAAATATATTTTTCTCAGCTGTTGTCTGCTTAATGCTTGCATGGTGGGTCCTGATTTTAAAGATCCTAAAAAAACGGTTGAAAAAAAATGGATAGAGCATAGCCCTTTAGTTCAAAATAAGCCGGTTAAGAGCTCTGATTGGTGGAAAATTTTTCATGACGATAATTTAGTAGCTTTAATTCAAGAAGGATATCGCAATAATTTATCTTTACAAATGGCTGGCGTGCATGTGTTACAAGCGAGAGCGCAACTAGCACAAGCAGTGGGTGAGCTGTATCCGCAACAACAAGCGATGGCTGGCACATATGATTATTATCGCATTGGTGGCAGTTATTTACAGGATGTTTTACCCGGTACTTTCTATGCGGCAACCCTGGGCATTTCTGCGAATTGGGAAATTGATTTTTGGGGAAAATATCGACGGGCAATTCAGTCCAATGATGCTACCTTTTTAGCATCGATTGCTGCCTATGATCACGCGCTGGTGACGTTAACCGCGGATATTGCCAGTGATTATGTAAATATTCGTACCACTGAAGCTTTAATTCGGGTGACCAATGAAAATATTCGTTTGCAAAGAACAAGCTTAAATTTGACTGAAGCTCGCTTTCATGCGGGTGAAATTGGCTTGCTTGATGTTGAACAAGCGAGAACAGAACTGGCAGAAACCGAGTCAAAACTGCCGACTTTGAAAGCGAAACTACAACGTCAAAAAGATGCGCTCGCGGTGCTGCTTGGGACCGTACCGAATCAGGTAGATAAACTGTTAGTTAAAAAAGGCATTCCCAAAACCTCTCGTGCCATTGCAGTGGGGATCCCGCTTGAAACACTCAATAACCGTCCGGATGTGCATCAATCTCGCCTAGAAGCGATGGCTCAATCAGCGATGATCGGCGTGGTGAAGGCCAATTTATTCCCGGCGCTGTCATTATCTGGTACGTTTTCTTTTGCTTCGAATAGCATTAATAACGCATCTGTTAGTGATTTGTTTAATTGGTCGAATCGCACCATAACTGCAGGGCCAATCCTGAATTGGCCCTTGTTAAATTATGGACAAATTACCAATGCCGTGCGTGTTCAAGATGCTGCATTTCAAAAATCTTTACTCAATTATCAAAACGTTGTGCTCAAAGCACAACAGGAAGTTCAAGATAATATAACCAATTATATCGAATCACAGAAGACCGAAAGATTATTGATGAAAGCCAACCATTCGGCGATTAAATCTACGCAATTGACGTTAATTAGCTATAAAGAAGGCGAAATTGACTACACGACGGTTTTAACTTCAGAGCAACAATTGCTGCGGGTACAAACTTCATTGGTGCAAGCTGAGGGTGATGTGCCACAAGCGGTGATTGCTTTATATCGTTCCTTAGGTGGTGGTTGGCAAATCAGGAAAGGAAATGATATGGTGCCTAAAGAAATTAAAGAACAAATGGCTGCGCGCACTGATTGGGGTAATTTACTGAAAACAGAAAATCATGAAGCGCCTAAGACATCGAAACAACAATTCGAGCAACTTTATCTACCCAGTTGGTAACTGTTATGGACCCAAGAAAAAAAGAAAAGCTAATTAAATTCGTGCAAATTTTATTTGTTGTGTTGCTTTTAGTGGACTTATTTTCCCACTTGAAATCCACGCATGCACCCGCGATACCGCCTCGTTCTGTAGTTGTTGCAAAGCCTAAGCTTATCAATATTGCCGAGTATATTACGCAAACTGGTAATACCGTGTCTTATAATTCAGTAGATTTGGTTGGTCGTATTGAAGGTTTTCTGAATGACATTACTTTTGTTGATGGTACCTTTGTGCAGAAAGACACCCCACTTTTTTTGATTGAGCCCGAACCGTATTTAGAAAAAGTCAAAGCAGCAGAAGCTGAATTAGCAGCGTTTCAGGCCGATGATTTATATTCTAAAACTGAATATGCGCGTCAAAAGAAATTATATCAACAAAATGCAACCTCACAGAATAACGTTGAAAAATGGTTTGCAAAAAGTCAAGAGTCTGAAGCGCAAGTTGCCAAAGCAAAAGCCGATTTAGAGCTTGCTAAAATAAATTATAGTTATACGCATATTAAAGCACCTTTTGATGGACGAATTGGTCGTCATTTAGTAGATAAAGGCAATCTCGTTGGCAATAATGCTGCAACTAAACTTGCAACCATTGAACAGCTTGATCCGATTTATGTGTATTTTAATCTTAATGAACTTGATTATCTCAAGTTATCGAAGGAAGCGCGTCAAAAGCATTATAGTCCTGATAATAAGTCATTGCCAGTCAAGGTGGCTTTACAAAATTCAGATGATTTTAATTTCGAAGGCTTGATGGATTTTGCGAATACAAGTTTAGATGCTTCCACGGGAACAATGGAATTACGAGCTTTATTACCTAACCCACAAAAGATTTTGGTGCCGGGACTGTTTGTTCGTGCGCGTATTGCGATCAGTCCACCAACACCACAATTGACTGTACCTACAACAGCGGTGCTCTATGATCAAATTGGTCCCTATGTATTTGTTGTCAATGCAGCCAAGCAAGTTGTGTTAAGTCGCGTGACTCTTGGGGCAGTAGAACATAATCGTCAAGCCATTCTATCAGGGATAAAAGCCCAGGATGATGTCATTGTCGACGGTTTGCAAAATGCAACCCCCGGTGATGTCGTAGCACCTAAGCGGGAGATTCTGGCCCCATGATTTCTAAATTTTTTATTGAGCGTCCAGTTCTTGCGAATGTCATCGCGATTCTGATTGTATTTTTAGGGTTGATTGCGATTAAAATTTTAGCGGTTACACAATATCCAGCGATTGTACCGCCAACCATTCAAGTCACGACCACTTACCCTGGGGCTGATGCAAAAACCTTGATCAACACGGTTGCTTTGCCGATTGAGCAGCAGGTCAATGGCGTGGAAAATATGCTCTATATGCAATCAACCAGCACTGATAGGGGCACCTATACGTTGATTGTAACGTTTGCAATTGGCACTGATTTAAATTTTGCACAGGTGCTGGTTCAAAACCGTGTACAAGCCGCCATGGCCCAATT
>CAMDJY010000012.1 GCA_945901145.1 Legionella genomosp. 1
AGTAAGTTCATAAAAACCATTGGCAAGCTCTACACCACGATAATACACTTCGAAACGCTGTGCAACACCCTGCTCCACACGAGCAAGTGATGCCTGGGAGGGTGGAAAATCAATCAACGCCACTGGCGCCGTGGATGCAGTAAACGCAGGCTCAATCACATGCGTCATCAATAAAAACAGATGTTGGTCACGATCGGTTTCTGTCTCTGTAAACACATGCTGTAAATCATAATTTTTTAATAATTTTTTTAAATCGGTGATATGCACGCGCAACGGATCAATACCACACACCTCTTCGAATGCCTGGCGATACGTTTTAATCAAAAAGGGTTCGCAAGAAAACAAAGTTTGCATCAAAGACTGAACTTGCAGTAGTAAATCATGATGCGTCATATCCAGTTGATACCATTCTAACAAAGTAAACTCAGGATTATGCCAACGTCCCAGCTCATCATCTCGAAACACCCGTGCAATCTGAAAAATAGACCCACTTCCTGCCGCAAGTAAGCGCTTCATATGATACTCAGGAGAGGTTTGTAATGCGTAAGCTTGACCACGAAAATAAGCTTGAATATTATCTAAATAACGATCTGTCACCCCAAAACGACCGAGAACCGGCGTTTCAACTTCCAAAAAACCGCGCGCTTCAAAAAAATGACGAATACGTTTGATGATCTCCGCGCGTGCACGTAGCGTTTCTAACGATGCAGAAGGTTGCCAGTCTATGCTCAATAGAAAATTCCTAATTCAAGCCGGGCAACTTCACTCATGCGCTCTTGACTCCAGGGCGGCTCCCAAACCAACTCCACGGTGCAATCCGTGACACCTTCAACTTGATTCACTGCTTGCTCGACGGTTCCAGGAAAAGTTTGAGCAACAGGACATCCAGGAGACGTCAACGTCATTTGAATCGCAACATGCTGCTTATCATCAATTTTAATGTCATAAATTAAACCAAGATCATAAATATTGGTTGGGATCTCTGGGTCAAATACCGTCTTTAATGCTGCAATCACTAACGCATGCAATGCTTCAGTTTGGTCGCCTTTTTTTTTAAATCCTAACATGCATTACTCCGTAGTCACGAAGATATCATCTTGACTATCTTCTTGTTTCAAAGCCGCATCAAGCGTATGCCAAGCTAAGGTCGCACATTTAACCCGAGCCGGAAACTCACGTACACCAGCAAGGACGGCAAGTTTATCACAATCAAGTGATGCATCAGGACCGTCTTCCGTCACCATAGCGTGAAATCGTTGAAATAAAGTTTCGGCTTCAACCACTGTTTTTCCTTTGAGTGCATCGGTCATCAAAGAAGCAGACGCTTGCGATATGGCACACCCGCAGCCCAAAAAGCTAATATCATGAATAATATGATTCACAATCTGCAAATAAACCGTTAATTGATCACCACATAAAGGATTATATCCGCGCGCTTGTCGATTTGGATGCAGCATCACATGGTGGTTTCGAGGATTACGATTATGATCCATAATCACTTCTTGATATAATTCTCGTAAATCCATTAAGAAAATACCTCGCTGACATAATTTAAAGCGTGCATGCACTGATCAATTTCTGCATAAGTATTATAAAACGACAAAGATAATCGAGTGGTAGCAGGTACCCCAAAAAATGCCATTAAAGGCATGGCACAATGATGCCCACTGCGCATGGCAATGCCCTGGCTATCTAAAATTGTTCCAATATCATGCGCATGTACAAACTCATGGAGAAGAGAAATCACCGGGACTTTGTTTGCGACATTTCCCAAAATACGATAGCCCTTTAAAGCTTGTATCGATTTGGTGGCATAATCCAATAAATCTTTTTCATAAGCAGCAATCGCTGACATCTCTAGGCTTGCTAAATAATCCAAACTTGCGCCAAAACCAATCACGCCAGAAATATTCGGTGTTCCGGCCTCAAATTTATGCGGCAATGGTGCATATTCAGTTTTATCAAAGCGCACCGAACGAATCATCTCGCCCCCACCTTGATAAGGTGGCATCTGATTTAACAACCGCTCCCGCCCCCAGAGCACACCAAGCCCAGTTGGGCCATACATTTTATGTGCTGAAAAAACATAAAAATCGCAGTCTAACGCTTGAACATCAATCGGAAGATGTGCAGTTGCTTGTGCCCCATCGAGTAAAACCACAGCACCATAAGCATGCGCCATATCGATTAATTGCTTCACCGGATTAATCGTCCCCAGTGCATTCGATGCGTAAGTGACTGCGACGAGTTTGGTTTTATCTGATAATTTTTTTTCAAATTCATCCAGCAATAATTCACCATCCATCGAGATGGGAGCCACTTGCAAGGTCGCGCCGGTTTTTTCACACACCAGTTGCCAAGGCACAATATTTGCATGATGCTCCATATGGGTAATTAAAATTTCATCCCCAGGACCAAATGTTGGCAAAGCATAACTATGAGCAACCAGATTAATGGCCTCGGTTGTCCCACGTACGAAAATACATTCGTGCGCAAACGGTGCATGGATCCACTGCTGTACTTTTGAACGTGCCGCTTCATATTGAGCAGTTGATCGCACACTTAATGCATGCACACCACGATTCACATTCGCATTATCATGTGAATAATATCGAGCGATAGCGTCAATCATCAATTTTGGTTTTTGTGTCGTTGATGCATTATCAAAATAAACTAAGCGCTTACCATAGACGTCCTGATCTAAAAGCGGAAAATCTTGGCGAATTTTTTCAATATCTTGAGTCGTTAACGGCATAACATCACACCAAATGTTGACGGATGAGCTGGCTCATCCATAAAGACAATGGATTAAAATTGATTTTTTTTAAATTCATAGCCACAAAAGCCTGGACTAAATAATCTTGTGCCTCCGGCTTTGGAATACCCCGTGCTTCTAAATAAAACAAAGCTTCTTCGTCTAAGCATCCCACGGTCGCGCCATGTGTACATGTGACATCATCAGCATCAATTTCCAACTGTGGCTTGGTATCAATTTCTGCATCTGGTGACAACAATAAGTTTTTATTTTGTTGATGCGCTTCTGTCTGTTGCGCATCTTTGGCAACAACCACAATGCCATTAAAAACCGCTCGCGAGCGACCATAAAGCATGCCTTTATAATCTTGCTCACTGGTGCAATGAGGAACATCATGGAGCACGCGAGTATGATGATCAACATGCTGTTGGTCTTGTGTAATATAAATACCATTCATAAAGCAAGACGCTTTAGGCTCAATGAATGTAATCGAGGTATCACTACGCACCCATTGTCCGCCAAGACTCAAAGAATGACTCTCAAAATGACTACTGGCTTCTTGTTGCACGGCAACCTCACCGACATGATAAGCACGCCGGCTTTCACGTTGCATTTTATAATGTCCTAATGACGCATGGGCTTTTAGATAGACTTCAGTCATGGTATTGGTAAAATAGGAGATACCTTCCTCTCCTTGATAATCTTCAATGATTGTCGCCTGACTGCCTGGTTCCATGACAATAAGATGACGGATATACCTTGCCTCTTGATTATCTTTTTGCAATTGAGATAAAAATAAAGGTTTCTCGAGAATAATATGTTCAGGGATATAAATAAATAAACCGTCGCGTAACATTGCAGTATTCTGCGCGTGAAAACCATGCGTATGTTTTAAAATACGCCCTAAATAAGGTGCAATTTTTTCTGCATGACGCAGCAAAGCATCCTGCCACGTTTGAATGATCACGCCTCGAGGCAGAGCTTCAGCACTATCCATCAAGCCACGTGTCATATCACAGAAAAACACATCAAAAGGCACATCTGCTGTCAGTGGTTCAGAAGCATGCATGGCCAAATTAAAATGCTGTTTAGTAAACTGATCCGTTTTTGTGTACTTCCAAGCTTCATCGTGACGCGTTGGAAACCCTAAAGTTTCTAGATCTGCAAACGCTGCCGTTTTCAGTGCTGATAATTGGGGGAAATCAGGACATTTCTGACTCTCAAGCTTATAAAAATCTAGAAGATCTCGCATCATGGCTCCATCTCTTCCAACCAGTGATAGCCTTTATCTTCCAACTCAAGCGCTAAAGATTTATCCCCTGATTTAATAATACGGCCTTGTGCTAAGACATGGATAAAATCTGGCTCGATATAATTTAACAAACGTTGATAATGCGTCACGAGAATAATCCCACGTTCAGGTGAGCGCATCGCATTCACCCCTTCGGCAATAATACGCAAAGCATCAATATCTAAACCAGAATCAGTTTCATCTAAAATCGCAAGTTTAGGCTCTAAAGCTGCCATTTGCAGAATCTCATTACGTTTTTTCTCGCCACCAGAAAAACCTTCATTGATACTGCGGTATAAAAAAGATTCATCCATATCCACCAACTGGCATTTGGCGCGAATAAAGCTTAAAAACTCGATTGCATCTAAAGCATCTTTGCCCTGGGCTTTACGCACTGCATTCACTGAGGCTTTGAGAAAATTAATATTAGTGACCCCAGGAATTTCTACTGGATATTGAAACGACATAAAAATACCGGCTTGTGCTCGCTCTGCAGGCGACCAAGGCAATAAATCCTGTCCTAAATAATCAACAGAACCTGAAGTTATGGTATATGCTGGATGGCCAGCGAGGACTTTTGACAATGTACTTTTTCCTGAGCCATTAGGGCCCATGATCGCATGCACTTCGCCAGGATTGACAGTCAAATTAATTCCTTTCAGAATCGATGTAGTGTCAATTGCGACATGAAGTTGTTGAATAGATAACATATTAACCGACTGCCCCCTCTAGACTGATACCGAGTAATTTAGTTGCTTCGACAGCAAACTCCATCGGTAATTCTTTTAAAACTTGTTTACAAAACCCATTCACGATCATAGACACCGCATCTTCTGTGTCGATACCGCGTTGTTGACAATAAAAAAGCTGCTCTTCGCTTAATTTAGATGTCGTTGCCTCGTGCTCAACTTGTGCCGTTTGGTTTTTAACTTCGATATAAGGAAACGTATGCGCAGCACATAAAGACCCCATGAGCATAGAATCACATTGCGTGTAATTACGCGCATTAACCGCGGTCGGTGCAATGCGAACCACACCACGATAGACATTGCGTGCTTGACCCGCACTAATGCCCTTAGAAATAATCGTAGAACGGGTATTTTTGCCGATATGAATCATTTTGGTTCCAGTATCCGCTTGCTGATGGTGATTGGTCACCGCCACAGAATAAAATTCACCAACTGAGTCATCGCCTTGTAAAATAACACTGGGATACTTCCAAGTAATTGCCGAGCCTGTTTCGATTTGTGTCCAAGAAATTTTAGAGCGCTTACCACGACACGCACCACGTTTAGTCACAAAATTATAAATACCACCTTTGCCGTCTTTATCACCTGGGTACCAATTTTGCACGGTTGAATATTTAATTTGCGCGCCGTCCAAAGCAACTAATTCTACCACAGCTGCATGCAATTGATTTTCATCACGTTTGGGCGCAGTACAGCCTTCTAAATACGACACATAACTGTCTTGATCTGCAATAATTAACGTACGTTCAAATTGTCCAGTTCCCGCGGAATTAATCCGAAAATAGGTCGAAAGTTCCATCGGGCAACGCACGCCTTGCGGAATATAAACAAACGACCCATCACTAAATACTGCGGAATTCAAAGCTGCATAAAAATTGTCACGATAAGACACCACTGAACCTAGATATTTTTGAATCAGTTCCGGATATTGATGCACCGCTTCAGAAAAAGAACAAAAAATAACGCCCTTTTCAGCTAATTTTGCTTTAAACGTCGTTGCCACAGAAACACTGTCAAATACAGCATCAACCGCGACACCGGCTAAAAACTCTTGCTCACGCAAAGGAATACCAAGTTTTTCGTAGGTTCTTAATAACTCAGGGTCAACCTCATCGAGACTTTTAGGCGCATCTTGTTGGGTTTTAGGCGCAGAATAATAAGCAATCGCTTGATAATCAATCGCTGGGTAATGCACAGTAGACCATTCGGGCGGGCTCATCGTCTGCCAAGCACGAAACGCTTGTAGACGCCATGCCAATACAAATTCAGGCTCACCTTTTATAGCAGACAACCGGCGAATCACGTCTTCGTCCAAACCTGGTGCAAAAGTTTCAGCTTCGATCTCGGTCACAAACCCGTGTTGGTATTCTCGATCGAGCAAAGAATAAAGTTCTTCTTGTTTTTTCACCACAACATATTCCCCTGTTTTATCAGACCTGGCACGCCCAATGAGGGCGTTGCTAAAGCCTCTAAACTGACCTGCTCAAGCGTGTTTTCTATCACTTGACTAATCAAACGCCAATTACCTTGCACATGACAAACATGCTCTAAGGCGCAAACATTCGTATGTTCGCGACATTCGGTCAAACCATGCAATTCATCCAGCGCAGATAATATCTCACGAACTGAAATCTCTCGCGGCAATCGCTGTAAACGATACCCCCCGCTCGCACCGCGAACGGAAACCAGTAAGCCTGCATTAGTCAAGCGCTTCAACAATTTACTAACCGTTGGCACCGTCAAACGCGTATCGTGCGCAATATCTCGTGCATTACATAATTGTTCTGAATGACGTGCCAAATGCACCAAAATCACTGTCGCATAATCGGCGAGCTTACTAATACGTAGCATAACATTTTTTAAACATTTTATCGAGGACCATATTGGTACTATTTTAGTTTGAGATTCTATAATGAGCGATGCTTGATTGCAATAAAAAAAACGTTGTGAATTAAATGTACTATAATCTTTTAATATGGGGAGATTAGATTAGACTGGCTATGGATGATCAAGCATCGATAAACCTTAAAGAACTGGCCGAACAAATTCGCGAAATCATTCGCTTATTAAAAAATGAAATATCAAGATCAGAATTAATTCAAACTTCAAGATTAGCCGATTCCAAACTATCTGACCTGGTTACAAATGCCGAGCAAGTATTAAATCTAGTTGACACACAAGTTGACACAAACAACGACACGCTCATCGAGCAACTCACTGAATTATTACAACAGGATCAAGCCGGTCTTCATCAATATTTGCATATTTTTTTAATAAAAAATAAAAATACTAATTATGTCTATCTCATGCCTGAAGCATCAGAACCCACTGAAAACCAACAAAATCTAAATGAATTAAACACACAGGTCACTGTCTTAAATAACGAGATCCATGACCTTGAAAAAATCATTTTTTATTCAAAAAACTTTATTCAACAACTGTCAAAAGATATATCAAAAATTGATGAGGAAATTGATGAGCAACAAAAAACGCTAGAAAACATAGGCAAAGCTATTTCAGCAAATACTGATAAGTTAAGTAAAGACATTAAAACAACACAAGAAAAATTAAGTCATCCTCTTAGGTTAGATTATTGGAAAACCCGTGGCAAAAAAGTTGAAGAAGGCAGAAAAAAGGCAGAAAACTTACAAAAAGAATTTGACGCCACCATGAACAACTTAGCAGAACTGAAAAAGTTAAAATTAAAAAAAATCAATTTGCAAGATCAAGCTCTTGGCACAATAAGTATCACTCAAAATAACATAAAAATCATCCGAAACGATTTGGACAATACAAAATTTAGTCTAGCCGCTCGCGAAGGTATCCACATACAAATCAAAAATTTAAACCAAAAAATTGATGATTATCAAAATCAAATAGAATCAATTAATCAAAGAATAGAAACCGGCGGCCTGTTCTACAAATTCGTACAGTTTTTCTTAGCTTTTTTTACTCTCGATGACAAAAGCTCTAAAAAAAGAATTCATGCTACTCTTTCTGAATTACATAATTCACTCGAAACACTGCAACCCTTGCAAAAAATAACCCTACCAAAAACTCCACCTCGAATCTCTGAACAAGACATGGAAGCCAATCAGGGATACAATAACAATACAAACCCAATAGATATAAAGTCTGAATTAAAGAAAATAATACCTCGTCGTGAAAAAAATAAACCAACCAATCACAATACTCCAAAATAAAATTATCGGCTATCCGCTTGATCATTCACAAAGTCCACTGTTACATCGCACGATTTACCAATTATTAGGCTTAAACGCAGATTTTTCGACAATGCTGAGCCTCAATCTTGCGCATGCAATTGAAACCATTAAAGCCAACGCCACACCGCTTACTGCAGTGACGTTACCTCATAAAGAGGCAGTATTATCCTACCTTGATATTTGTAGTCCTGAAGTGGAAATCATAGGTTCAGCCAATACCCTGATACAACACGATAGAAAATTATTTGGCTATAATACTGATATTGATGGCCTTGCCTATGCTTTTAAAAATATTGCCATCGATAAGAAAAAAGCACTGATCATTGGTGCGGGGGGCGCTGCAAGAGCGATGGCATATTTCTTAAAAAAAAACCAAGCTGAGATATTCTATCTCAATCGAAGCGTCGATAAGGCGAATCAATTAGCGCAAATATTTGGTGGAACCGTTGTCAATCAACAACACATTCATCAGTTTGATTTGGATATTCTCATCAATACGACACCCATTGGCATGTATCCTAAGCATCAGGACACGCCATTGCCAAATTATCATTTTCAAGCAAAGCAAGTAGTCTTTGACATGGTCTATCACCCAATGAGTACCAAATTTTTATTAGAAGCAAGCAAACAACAAGCAAAAATTCTATCTGGCTTAACTATGTTTATTGGCCAAGGATTAAAACAAATTGAGTTATGGACTGGAAAATCTCTTGCAAATCCAAAATTAATCGATAAGCTCTATCGCGTGCTCATCAACCATCAACAAGGGAATCGATGATAATCAACGCACCTATCTTAGATCTTCACACGTGGCTGCCAGAAACGCATGACCAAGAAATTGTTATCATTACTGATCATAAAGTCAAACAACTCTATGCTTTGTTATTACAAAACGCGTTGCAAAACAGAGGCTACAACTGTTTATTGTTGTCTTTTCCTGCTGGAGAAAAATACAAAAATCATAAAACCAAACAGATGCTCGAAACAACCATGCTGCAACATCCGTGCCGAAGAGATTGTTTGATTTTAGCTTTGGGTGGTGGTGTCGTTGGCGATATTGCAGGCTTTATCGCAGCGACTTATCATCGCGGCGTTGCTTATATCCAAATCCCTACGACCTTATTAGCCATGGTAGATAGCTCAATTGGTGGCAAAACAGGCATCAACACACCGCAGGGTAAAAATTTAATTGGTGCTATTTATCAGCCTCAACGGATCATTATTGATCTGCAGATGCTACAATCATTGCCCCAAAAACAGCTGATTAATGGTCTGATTGAAGCCGTTAAAATGTTTTTAACCCATGATGCAACAAACTTTCATCATTGTCATGATCACTTATCAAAAATTTTAAAAAAAGATCCAGTGATTCTGAACCAAATGATTACTCAGGCCATTAAAATCAAAGCAGATATTGTGCGTCGAGATGAAACCGAGCAAGCAGAACGCGCTTTACTAAATTTTGGACATACCATTGGCCACGCTTTAGAAAAAAGTTCTAATTATCGTTTACTTCATGGCTATGCCGTTGCTTATGGCATATTAGTAGAAGCAACGATTTCTATGCAATTAGGTCTATTAACAAAACCTGAATTGTTGATTTTAAAAAACTTTTTCAAAAAAATCGGCATTCATGGCAAAGATTTGCAAAAATACGACATACACGCGATTATCAACGTCATGCAATCTGACAAAAAAATTCGAGCAGGGCAAGTTCGCTTTGCTTTGCTCAGTGCGATTGGCCATGCATATTATGAAAATAATAACTATCTTCATCCGGTGGATGATCAACAAGTGATACAAGCATTCAAGCACTGCATCGAGGATTAACTATGGCGGGCAATACCTTTGGGACATTATTCAAAGTCACAACCTGCGGTGAATCTCATGGTGGAGCCGTTGGCGTCATCATCGATGGTTGCCCTGCGGGACTAGCAATTTGTGAACAAGAAATCCAGGTTGAACTTGATCGACGCAAACCCGGGCAAAACCACATCACCACACCGCGTCAAGAAGCGGATACCATTCATATTTTATCAGGCGTATTTGACGGACAAACCACTGGTACGCCAATCTTATTGCTTGCTTATAATACTGATATGCGACCTGAAGATTATCAAGAATTAAAAGATCTATACCGACCTTCTCACGCAGATTACACTTATATGATGAAATATGGCAGGCGTGATTATCACGGTGGTGGTCGTGCCAGCGCACGAGAGACTTTGGCGAGAGTCGCAGCGGGTGCTATTGCCAAAAAATATCTAAAAACCATCCTGAATATTGAAATTATCAGTTATGTAGAACAAGTTGGCCACATTAAAACAACCATCGATCATCAAACTGTTACAGCTCAAAGCATAGACGCCAACATCATACGTTGCCCTGACCCTATGATCGCAGAACATATGATTCAATATATAGAAACCATAAAACGCGAAGGTGACTCGATTGGCGGAGTGATCAAAAGCGTGATTCGTCAAGTGATGCCTGGGTTAGGTGAACCGGTTTTTGATAAATTATCGGCTGATTTAGCTAAAGCCATGTTAAGTATCAATGCTGCCAAAGGTTTTGAAATTGGCTCTGGATTTGCAAGCATTGGCATGCGGGGATCAGAACACAATGACCCTATGATCATCAAAGATGGCAAGCCAAGCTTTAGCGCTAATCATGCAGGCGGGGTACTCGGGGGGATTTCTACCGGCGAAGACATCTATTTTAGAACGGCGTTTAAACCAGTATCTACCATCAAAAAACCTCAGAAAACCTTGAATCTTCAGCATGAAGCACTCACCTTCGCTGCAAAAGGCAGGCATGATCCCTGCGTTCTCCCTCGTGCAGTGCCAATTGTTGATGCCATGGCGGCTTTGGTTATTTTAGATCATTATCTAAGACATCGAGCTTATTGACACCCACCGGCTTCTATTTATAATAGTGGACCCTGATATCGTTTGAAGATCAACTATGAAAAATCTCAATATGCTTACCAATACATTATTTGCCATCAGTTGTACTTTAATCCTCAGCTCAAAATCATTTGCAGAGCCTATGAATATTGGACAGCTCAAAACCGAACTGCGGACTTATCAAGCTTCTGGTACGTATAATCAAGAATTAACTCAAGTCATCAATGATGCAAAAACTTATATTGCAAAACAAGTTGCTGCCAATCAACAAGCCAACCCTAAGAAAAAATTGGCAATTGTTTTAGACATCGATGAGACCAGTTTATCGAATTACAATCAAATCGCCCAGAGTGATTTTTGTAATAATAACGATCAAATCGATGCACAACTCAGTAAAGCCAGTGATCCTGTCATTCAACCCACGCTCGAACTGTACCAAGACGCAATCAAACAAGGTGTTTATGTGTTTTTCGTCACCGGCCGTTATGATAGCTTGACTGCTGAAACCATTAAAAACCTAAAAGCCGCAGGCTTTGAAGGTTGGACTGGGTTATATTTTCGACCAAAAACAGATACACGAAATTCCGTCGTGCCCTATAAAACACAAGCGCGCACTGCGATTGAACAAGCTGGCTATACGATTATTGCCTCTATCGGTGATCAAGAAAGTGACTTGGCCGGTGGACATGCTGCGCAAACATTTAAAGTCCCCAACCCCTATTACTACCTTCCATAACAGCATGATGCAATAGGAGCACGTATGTCTTTGTCTGAGCAGTCATTGTCGCTAGAAGAAGTGCATCGATTACTTCCACCACGTGCCTATGATGCGCATAAACATCTTTTTGGACATGTTGTCGTTGTTGGCGGAGATTTTGGCATGCCAGGTTCAGTGCGTTTAGCAGGAGAAGGCGCTCTGCGTGTTGGGGCCGGATTAGTCAGTGTCGTCACACATCAAGCGCATCTCAGTAGTGTCGTATCTGGTCGTCCCGAGCTCATGTGTTATGGGGTTGATTCATTAACCATCTCGATTGAATTACTGCCAACAAAATCTTCTATTATGAAAGCCTCTGCGGTAGTATTAGGTCCAGGATTAGGGCAAACCAGCTGGTCAAAACAGATATTTGATGCAGCGCTTGCCGCGCCACCAATCCCCCTCGTCGTTGATGCAGACGCGCTCAATTGGCTATCACGCACCAAAGAGATTCCACCTCGTGATAATTGGGTGCTCACCCCGCATCCAGGGGAAGCCGCGCGCTTATTAAAAATCAAGCCCGAAGAAGTACAAGCTGACCGGAAAAAAGCGGCTTTGGCTTTACAAAAACAATACGGTGGTGTCGTTGTGTTAAAAGGCGCGCAAACTCTGGTTGTTGCTGAAAATCAGCAGATTTATACTTGTCTGGCAGGTAACCCAGGTATGGCAAGTGCTGGCATGGGTGATCTCCTTTCTGGAATCATTGCCGGCCTGATTGGAGAAGGCTTAACGCCTTGGCAGGCTGCTGCTGCAGGTGTATTCATTCATGCAACAGCCGGCGACAGAGTTGCCGCGAAGCAAGGCGAACGAGGTCTATTAGCCAGTGATTTACTTGCCGAAATACCGTTAATTCTCAACAATAAACTGCACTCATAATGGTATCTCATGAAAAAAGGGCTATTACTCATCAATCTGGGAACCCCAGAAGCGCCTAAAGTTTCCTCAGTTCGCAGCTATCTGGCAGAGTTCCTAGTTGATCGACGCGTGATTGAATTAAATGCATTGCTCAGATATGTGCTTGTCTATGGTTTGATTCTACCGCTTAGACCACGCAAAACGACAGAAGCCTATCGGTCCATCTGGACCGCTGAGGGATCGCCTTTATTAATATTAAGCCAACAACTCACCAAAAAAGTACACGACGCAGTCAAAGACACCCATACTGTCGTTTTAGGCATGCGCTATGGCGAGCCTTCTTTACAGCATGCCCTAGCGCAATTAAAAAACCATGATGAAATAACTATCATACCGCTCTATCCACAGTACGCATCGTCTTCATCAGGCTCTGCGATTGAAGCGGTTTTAACTATCATGCGTTCCTGGAAAATTTTACCGACG
>CAMDJY010000013.1 GCA_945901145.1 Legionella genomosp. 1
ACCCGAACGAGAACTAGGGTATGATTGGGGCTATAGCGGATTGCGTTGTCGACTAGGTTACGAAATAAAATGCTTAAAGCCGTGGTGTTGCCTTTGATGCAAAGCATCGGCTCGCTTTGTTGAAACTCGAGTTCTATCTGCCTGTCGATTGCTGAAGGCGCTAGCATCGCTAGAGTATCTCGTGCAATGCGTGCGATTTCAATGATGTCTTGTTCTTCTTTGATGTTATCAGGTACTAAGTTACTCATGGTCAATAATTGTTGAATGATGTGGGTGCTGCGATTGACACTTGAAATTAATTTATGCAGTGCTTTATTTTTTTCATCGAGATTAGCTGTGTTAAGCGCCACTTGTGCTTGTGCTTTAATTGCAGCAAGCGGGGTTTTAAGTTCGTGCGCAGCATCCGCTGCAAAACGTTTTTCACGCTCAAACCCATCTTGTAGACGCAAGAACAGATGATTTAGTTCATCAATCAGGGGTCTAATTTCTTCAGGAACGGCTTGGGAAACTGGCTCAAGATGGGTTGGTGCTCGATTTGATACTTCAATGGCGACGCGATTGAGGCTATCTAAGCCCCTGCCGATAATAATCCAAATCAGTAAGCCTGATAATGGAAAGGTTAACAACATAATATAAAGATCATCAAGAATAATTCGTAAACCTAATTGATGACTCGCTTCTTCATGTTGATTAAAATCGATGAGTTCGCGATCAGGTAGAATTGAATAAGAAATGGCATTTGTTGCAATCAGGCTATTCACATGCTCTTGTATATCTTGTTTATCTAAAAAATAATTTCCAATTACTGTGAGCAGGGTGGTCACTGTGATTGCTAAGAGTAAATGAATGAGTAAATATTTTCGTATCGAAGTTTTCAAATTTGTGATCTCACTTGGCTATCACTCATCTTTTTCAGCCATATACCCAATACCGCGAATCGTTCGAATGAAATTGGCATTGAGTTTTTTACGCAGGTTATGAATATGGACTTCTAAAGCGTTACTATCGACGTCTTCATCCCATCCATAAATACTTTGCATCAGCTGATCACGTGATAGCGCTTGGCCACTGTTCTCAAGCAACTTTTGTAACAGAGCAAACTCTCTGCGGGGCACATTGATGATTTGATCATCGAGCATCACCGTGTGTGCGGCAGGGTCGAGGGTAATATTTTTGTATTGAATCACTGTGTCTGCACGACCTTGGGAACGTCGAATCAGTGCACGAACTCGGGCGCTTAATTCATTCAAATCAAACGGTTTAATCATGTAATCATCGGCACCCATATCGAGCCCCTGTACGCGATCTTCAATTGATTCACGTGCTGTTAAAATAATAACAGGCGTACGATCACCGACTTGTCTGACGGATTGGAGCATTTTCAGCCCAGATAATTTGGGTAAACCTAAGTCTAAAATAACCAACTCAAATGATTCCAGTCTTAGTACTGCGCGTGCAGTTTCTCCATCTTTGACCCAATCAACGATATAACCAAATTGAGTTAAGCCGGTTTTTAGGGCGTCTCCTAATAACTCGTCATCTTCAACCAATAGTAATCGCATGGTATTGTTTCCTCTCATCTAGGCGATGATTTTATCTTTCTTTGACGCGTCTTGGTTTTAGATCTTTCATTGAAATGTGTTTGGTTAAATAAATCGCTTGAATGAATACAAAAAATAAGGTGAATCCAACGCCACCAAAGAGTTTGAACGTCACCCAAAAATCAGTATCAAATGAATAAGCGACGTATAGATTAATCGAGCCCATTATTAAAAAAAACACACACCATGCATAATTTAATCGATACCATATTTTGGTGGGGAGGTCGATATTGCCTTCCATCATTTTTTGAATGAGAGGTTTTTTGCCAATAAAAGCCGATCCCAAAAAGAGTAGTGAAGAAAACCAATATAGTCCTGTAGGCTTCCATTTAATAAACCAAGGATTTTGAAAAATCAGTGTTGCGCTGCCGAGTACGACAATCAGTGTTAAGCTAATTAGGTGCATTTTGTCATAGTGATGATTTTTTAAGCGGTAAAATACGACTTGCAGTACTGCTGCAATCATAGCGACAGTGGTTGCTGAATAGATGCCATAGAGCTTGTAGCATATAAAAAAAACAATAATTGGGAAAAAATCAAACAGTAGCTTCATAAATACCGTCTTCAGTTAAATACTCAAGAAGGTATTATATCATACGATTTCTATTTTTTTGACATAAAAAATCTTTCTTGGCAGGCGATCAATAAAAACCCTAGCACGCCGAGTGCCAGGGTGACTGGAATCACACTGATGCCGTATATGAACGCTTGATTGACTTTCGTGCCGCCAAAATAATGAATAACAAAGCCAATGCTCGCATGAAAACCATAACCAAAGCTCATGATAATCATATTGGCAATTGCTGTTGTTAAACCTGCAAGTTGTTCCGGTACATAGGTAGATGCTTTATAAATTGCTAAGATTTGGTATGCACAACAGACGCCGACAATCAGAAAACTCAAGGTAATGCTTGATATTGATAAAATTTGCAGCACCAGTGCAGTAAACGTTAATAGCATAATAAGCCCTGAGGTGATAATAACCGCCAAGTAACCTTTAGTTTTTTCTGCGATTAAGCTTAATATCGGTGCGCCAAAGCACATGCCAACAAAGATCATCGAGGGCAGCGAATGTGCTATTGTATCGTCTAGTCCGTAGACTTGTTTCAAAAAAGCTGGGCCCCATACGTCAGAAAACCCCTCTAAGGGACCAAGCATGAGTCCTGAAAAACAACATAATCCAATCACACGACCATTGGTAATCACTGTTTTTACATTATGCATAATCGATGTGTTCGGTGCCGAATGAACTTCCGGCGCAATGACATAAGTGACTCCTGCGAGAATTAAACCAATGACAATAAACATTTCAACGATGGCTTTATAGCCCCAAACATGGCAAAGATAGCTGACGGGTTCTCCCCCGTAAATGGCACCAATGAGGCCAATGGTCACTGAAAGACTGAGCATCCTTGGAAAAAGTGATTCTCGAAACGACATACGAATGATTTTAAACGTACCTAAGATAGCAGCAGAAGAGCCAATACCAATCAATGCTCGGCCTAAAATGGGATAAATCCATTGTTCAGCGTAGACGATGGGCAATAATCCAATAACGGTTAATAAAATACAACCAGTCATGATTTTTCGAGGTCCAAATCGATCGAGTAAAATACCAATTGGTAAATGAACCAGAGAATAGGCTATATAATACACCCCAGAGACTTGGCCAAATACTGTTGCGTCAATATGGAATTGATGCGTAATATCTTCCAACATAATACTTGGCATGACACGTAAAATATATTGATAAGCATAAAAGACAGATGCAATCGCCCAAGCAAACCAGGCAAATTTTTGAGATTTAGACATATTGGACATAACAGACCTCTACAAAACAAGCAATGGACAAATTGTAACTATTTAACTATGCTAACTAATTTTATTAAAACCGATTATCCTATGACAAAGCTCAGTGTTAATGTGAATAAACTCGCAACATTGCGAAACGCGCGTGGAAAAAATAATCCAGATGTACTTAAAATGACGTTAGATATCATTAAATTCGGTGCACACGGCATTACTGTTCACCCACGACCAGATGGCCGTCATATTCTAACAGAAGATGTGTTAAAGATCTCTAAAACAATTGACGTTGAGTTGAATATCGAAGGTTATCCCGATGAAAAATTTCTAGATTTGATTCAGACGGTGAAGCCTGCACAATGTACTCTGGTTCCTGATCCACCCCATGTATTGACGTCTAATGCCGGTTGGAACCTTGAAGAAAATTTTGAATTATTAAACCATGTCACTGAAGTTTTAGCAGAAAACCAAGTTCGAAGCTCTTTATTTATCGATCCTTTTGCCATGACAGAACAAGAGATCCAATATTTAAAAACAATCAAACCTAATCGTGTTGAGTTATATACAGAAGCATATGCCGATGCATTTGGTACGGAAAACCAAACCCGCGTATTGGATGTTTATCAGCGTGTAGCCTATGAAGTTGAGTGTTTGGATATTGGCCTCAATGCTGGTCATGATCTAAATCTTGATAATCTTAGACTTTTTATTCAACAAATTCCTATCATTCAAGAAGTATCGATTGGTCATGCCTTGATTTGCGAAGCGCTTTATCTTGGGATGGAAGAGACAATAAAGCGCTATTTGGATTTTTTGTAAAATGTTATTACTCAGGTGTTGCACTTCAAATTTGAAAGGGCCAAATTATAAAATAATCAATTTGACTTTTAATTAAATTGCACTAACCTTAGACAAAAGGATCATAAATTTCCTTTTTGGCAAAATAAAAAAACATTTAACGAGGAGTGATTTATGAAAAGTTTACATATGATTGCATTCGCTTTCAGTGTTGCTTTAAGTACAGGTGCATCAGCTTCGACGATGTCCAGCGGCTTAGATGATATTGGCCATTCACTTGCTGATGTATGGCATGGTGTGGTGCATGGTACAACAACTGTTGTCCATGGTGTTGGTTCTGCAGCAACAGGCGTATGGGACGGAACTAAGCGTGGAACGCAAGATGTTATGCATGGTACCTCACATGTAGTTGACCATAGCGTCAAAACAGTTGAACATACGACATCAACCGTTACTAGATAATTTTTTATTTCATCTATCAGTACTATCGGACATGATATGCTGATAGATGAATCTTTTTATTTGCATATCTGAGACACATTCTTTATAGTCGCTTAATTTTAAAATTTTTTGTATGTTTTTCATGAATCAGCGACTCCTGATTATTCTTATGCTTGGTTTTTCTTCTGGATTACCACTGTCTTTGCTTAGTGGCACGCTCCAGGCTTGGTTTACGCAATCAGGCTCATCTTTAATGACGGTCGGGTTGCTCAGCATGATTGGTTTTCCTTATAGTTATCGTTTTCTCTGGGCGCCGCTATTAGACCGTTATGTTTTATTTTCTATTGGGCGACGTCGCAGCTGGATTTTAGTGACGCAAATTTTATTATTTTTAGGATTTAACGGCATTGTCTGGTTCTCGCCCAATTCAGCACCAAGCATAATTATTGGCTTAGCTGTGATCTTGGTTTTTATTTCTGCGACTCAAGATATTGCAATCGATGCTCATCGAACCGAGTATTTAAGAGTTGAAGAACATGCCCTTGGTGCATCTTTTGCGATTTTAGGCTATCGATGTGCTTTGTTAATCGCCGGAGGACTCTCCTTAGTGATTGCTCAGTACTGCGGTTGGGTGTGGACGTATCGATTAATTAGTTTATTGATGTTGATAGGCATGCTGGCTATTGCGTTTTCGACCGAGCCATTTCGACCTGAACCAGGTACTTATGTTAAAAAAGACTTGTTGCCGTCTTTTATTCTTCCTGCAAAAGCGCTGTTTTCTGAGCCGGATATCTATATTTTATTAATCTTTGTGATTTTTTATAAATTAGGTGAGGCGTTTACTGCGTCAACCAGTGGCATTGTTATTCCTTTTTTAATTCAAGGTATTGGATTTCCACTCGATGTCATAGGTTATGTGAACAAAATTCTTGGGTTAAGCGCAGCCATTATTGGGAGTATCAGCGCTGGAATTTTGCTGCTGCGTTGGTCTTTGTTTCGAGCTTTATTAACTTTTGGTTTGTTTCAAGCAGTAAGTAATTTGTTGTTTGTAGCATTGGCTATTGTTGGCAAAAATTTATCACTCTTTTGTCTTGCTGTTGTTTGTGAGAATTTTGCATCAGGGATGTCAGCAGTCGCCTTGGTTGCATTGTTTATGCGGATTGTTGATCTGCGTTATACCGCGACACAATTTTCAATTTTAACCGCATTTGCTTTTTTACCCCGTACTTTTTCAGGCCCAATTGCGGCGTTAGGGCAATCGTGGCTGGGTTGGGTTGGCTTATATGAATCAGTATTTCTGATATCGCTTGGGTTTATTCCATTTTTATTCATGGTTTACAAATCAAACTATGCCAGAGAATTAGAAACTCTAGAAATCTCTGATGTGATTGACTTTAACCAGTCCAAGCAAGCTTAAAAATTACTGGTATTTTTTTTGCATTATTGTATAATGTTTGGTTAAATTCAGATTAGGGAGCTCATAATGACTTTTCAGCTGCTACAACAAGCATTAACGTTTGATGATGTACTTCTTGTTCCTGCGCATTCTGAGGTTTTGCCTAAAGAAGTTTTATTGCATGCGCGCTTGACCCGGGAAATTATATTAAATGTTCCTTTGATTTCTGCCGCAATGGATACTGTCACCGAAGCGCGTCTTGCCATCGCGATGGCCCAAGAGGGTGGTATTGGTATTATTCATAAAAATATGTCGATTGCCAATCAAGCAGAAGAAGTCAAACGCGTTAAAAAATTTGAAAGTGGTATGGTAAAAGATCCAATTTTTGTCTCGCCGCATCGTACTGTTAAAGAACTCATGGAGATTATGGCGAAACATAATATTTCAGGTGTTCCGGTGGTTGATGGTGAGCATTTAGTGGGGATTATTACCAGCCGTGATATTCGTTTTGAAACGAATTTAGAGTTGCCGGTTTCAGCGTCAATGACACCTAAAGAGCGTTTGGTCACCGTAAGAGAAGGAGCGAATCGGGAGACGATTCGTAGCTTATTACATAAGCATCGTATTGAAAAATTATTGGTTGTGAATGATGACTTTTGTTTACGTGGCTTAATTACGGTAAAAGATATTCAAAAAGCCAAAGAAAATCCTTACGCTTGTAAAGATCATTCTGAACAACTACGTGTTGGTGCTGCTGTTGGCGTTGGTGAAGACACGGATGATCGTGTGGCCGCATTGGTTGATGCCGGTGTTGATGTGATTGTTGTTGATACTGCGCATGGTCATTCGCAAGGTGTGATTAATCGTGTCAAATGGGTTAAGAAGCATTTTAAAAATATGCAGGTGATCGGGGGCAATATTGCGACTGCAGATGCTGCCATTGCCTTGTTGGAGGCTGGTGCTGATGCTGTTAAGGTAGGTATCGGCCCAGGCTCTATCTGTACGACCCGGATTGTCACGGGCGTAGGTGTCCCTCAAATTACTGCAATTGCAAATGTTGCTGCTGCATTAAAAGGTAAAATTCCTTTGATTGCAGACGGTGGTTTGCGTTTTTCTGGAGATTTAGCTAAAGCATTAGCTGCAGGTGGATGTACAGTGATGATTGGTGGTATGTTCGCAGGTACGGAAGAATCACCAGGTGAAATCGAATTATATCAAGGGCGAACTTATAAAAGCTATCGAGGCATGGGGTCTATCGGCGCGATGTCACAATCACAAGGATCAAGTGATCGCTATTTTCAGGAACTCAGTCAAGGTGTTGAGAAATTAGTTCCCGAAGGCATTGAAGGTCGTGTGCCGTATAAAGGGCCGATTCAAACGATCATTCATCAACTTTTAGGTGGCCTGCGTTCGTGTATGGGATATACCGGCTGTAAAACCATCGATGAGTTACATCAAAAAGCGGCTTTCGTTCAGGTGACGCATGCAGGCATTCGTGAATCGCATGTTCATGATGTCAGCATTACCAAACAAGCCCCCAATTATCAGGTGAATCACTAGAATTATGACAAAACGAACAGGTATTTTAATTCTCGATTTTGGTTCTCAATATACACAATTAATTGGCCGCCGTATTCGAGAAATGGGGGTTTATTGTGAAATTTACCCATATCATATTGCTCAAAACAAACTTCAACATGTAACTTGGTGTGGCGTGATTTTATCAGGCGGGCCATCTTCAACAACAGCATTACAAAGTCCACGCGCACCCAGCTGGGTGTTTGAAATGGCATTGCCTATTTTGGGCATTTGTTATGGCATGCAGACTATGGCTGTGCAGTTGGGTGGGATGGTGCAATCAGCAGACGCTCATGAATATGGCTATGCAGAATTAAACATTAATCTTCAAAATATATTATTTCAAAAAGACATTGAACAAGATACGCTGGATGTCTGGATGAGTCATGGTGATCAGGTTACTCAGTTGCCTATTGATTTTGAGTGTATTGCGACAACGCAAAATGCGCCAATTGCGGCGATGGCTCATACCAGCAAACCTTGGTTTGGGTTGCAGTTTCATCCCGAGGTCACCCACACCCCGCAAGGTATGACACTTTTAAAGCGCTTTATTTTAGATATTTGTGAAGCTGAAGTGAACTGGACAACGAATCTTATTATCGATGAGTTGCTTGAAAAAATTAGACAGCAAGTGGGGGACGCACAAGTTTTGCTCGGCTTATCGGGTGGCGTTGATTCTTCTGTCGTTGCTGTTTTATTAAATCGTGCGATTGGTAAGCAGTTGACTTGTGTTTTTGTTGATACTGGCTTATTGCGTCTAAATGAGGCGGCAGAAGTCAAAACCATGTTTGAAAGCATGGCGCTTAATTTAATATGCGTGAATGCTGAGCAAGATTTTTTAAGTGCGCTTAACGGCGTGACTTGCCCTGAAGAAAAACGAAAAATCATTGGCCATACGTTTATCGACATATTTGCCAAAGAAGCGGCACATTTGGCAAATATCAGTTGGCTGGCACAAGGCACGATTTATCCTGATGTGATTGAGTCAGCCGGTATTTCCGGTCATGGTGGTACCGAGTTAATTAAATCCCATCATAACGTCGGCGGTTTGCCCGATGCGATGCCATTTAAATTACTAGAACCTTTACGTGAGTTATTTAAAGACGAAGTGCGTGCGATTGGGGTTTCTTTAGGGCTGCCTTATAATATGGTATATCGTCATCCTTTTCCGGGCCCGGGTTTAGGGGTGCGGATTCTAGGACAAGTTACTAAAGAATATGCAGACATCTTACGTAAAGCAGATGCGATATTTATCCAAGCTTTGCATGAAGCAAATTTATACCACAGTGTGAGTCAGGCATTTGCGGTATTTTTACCCGTTAAAAGTGTGGGAGTGATGGGCGATGGGCGGCGTTATGACTTCGTTATTGCTTTAAGAGCTGTAAAAAGTGATGATTTTATGACAGCAACCTGGGCACAGCTGTCATGGGATTTTCTGGGTGCGGTTTCAAATCGTATTATTAATGAGGTGCCAGGTGTATCCCGCGTTGTCTATGATATTTCTGGCAAACCACCGGCGACCATTGAATGGGAATAAATGATGCCTATTGGATGCAGCAAGCTTACTTGCTGGCCCAACAAGCAGGAGAAGCAGGTGAAGTACCAGTAGGCGCTGTTGTTGTTGATGCAAACAATCAATTGATTGGCACGGGCTATAATCAATCTATTCAAGCACACGACCCAACGGCTCATGCAGAAGTGATTGCATTAAGACGTGCCGCACAGTGTGTACAAAATTATCGTTTAAATCAAGCAACTTTATACGTCACTTTAGAGCCTTGCCCGATGTGTGCTGGGGCTTTGATCCAGGCTAGGATTGCCAGGCTAGTTTTTGCAACGCGTGATGTTCAAGCAGGTGCAGCCGGTTCTGTCTTTAATTTTTTACAAAGCCCATCGCTAAATCATACCATAGAGATGGATGATGGTGTCATGGAGCATGCCTGTGCAGCTTTGCTTCATGACTTTTTTAAAGCGCGGCGATTTGTATAAAAATATCTCCGTCTTATACCCTAGTAGAAATATTACTTGTTGCGTCTTCTGGAGGTGTCGCAGCGGTCTGTTTTTTGGAATGGTTTACTATTTGTGATGGACCCCAACCTAAAAGCAGGACGGTTGAATAGATTGTTTGACATAGAATTTCATTTTTGCATAAAGCAGTCGTTGTATCATGGCACTCTTCATTGTCTTGATAACGTTTAATTGCTATTCCGAGCAATACCAATGCTAATAATGCTTGTATCCCGTGAGCCGTTTTTTCCAATTTGGATATTTTTTCTGTAGGTTGAAAAAATGTTCGGACAGAGATGGCTGCTTGAATGACTCTGCCGGGAATTTGAGCAATCGGAGATCCAGTGGCGCCTGTTACACTGGTGGTGAATAATTGACATCCTATAATGCCATGCTGCGCTGAGAGGTGATTTGAATACGGCTGGGTGGATACGGTTCTTGATGTATTAGATATAGGGTGCTCGTTGGGGGCGGCTGAATTTTCAATGTCTGCATTTTGGGGGGATACATTTGAGTTCATGATGCTCTCCTTACTATGATTGAGCAGTATTATTGTGTCCTATGTGTCTGTACTTTGGCAATACGTAAATCTTAGATTTTCATTAACACCTCCCAGCGGGCATAGTATTGCGCTAAATTTTTTTCATGCGTGGCCAAATTTTTATTAAATTCGATGATGAACTTAGCGTCTTTTTGATAAAAACTTGGTTCTGTCATTTCTGCGTGGAGCAGTGAAATCTGCTGTTCTAATTGTTCGATTTGTTGTGGTAGCTTGTCTAGTTCGCGTTGTTCTGAATAGCTTAATTTTATTGGATGAGCGGCACGGACTTTGGGGGCTGAACGGTTTTGAGATGCGGGCGTTGGGGTGGCGGCTTGTTGACGCTTTTTTTTCATCTGTTGATAATCTTGGGAGTCCCCAACGTATGATTGAAAGCGGCCTTGCCCTTCATAGACTACAATACTTGTGACCACATGGTTAATAAATTCTCGATCGTGACTAATCAATAACAGTGTACCTGGATAGTCTCTGAGCATAGATTCTAATAATTCTAAGGTTTCTATATCTAAATCGTTGGTGGGTTCATCCATGACTAATAAATTAACGGGTCTGGCGAGTAATTTAGCGAGTAGTAGACGATTTTTTTCGCCACCAGATAACGAAAACACTGGCTGATTAAAACGCTCAGGGGTAAAGAGAAATTCTTTTAAATACGACGCAACATGTTTTTTTTGACCGTTGATGGTTACAAAATCACTGCCATCGGCGACATTCGCCATCACCGTTTGTTTTTCGTCTAACTGACGACGCAGTTGATCAAAATAAGCAACTTCTATCGAGGTGCCGGTGCGTATGGTGCCTGAATTTGGCTGAATTTCACCCAGTAATAAACGAATCAACGTGGTTTTTCCAGAGCCATTAGGGCCGATGATGCCGACTTTATCACCCCGCATGAGTAAAAAAGAAAAATCTTGAATCAACGCTTGATCATTGATTTGATAATGAACTTCACTGGCTTCAAGGACGATTTTTCCAGAATAAGCAGCTTGTAATGTCATTGAGTTGACTTGGCCGATTTGGTCGCGTCTTTGTCGGTATGCCTCACGCATCGCCTTTAAACGACGCACGCGTCCTTCGTTGCGGGTGCGCCTGGCTTCTACGCCTTGACGGATCCAGGCTTCTTCATCTTTTAATCGTTTATCAAATAAATCGTTTTGTTTAGTTTCTGCTAAGCGAATTGATTCTCGTCTATCAAGATAAGTTTCATAATTGCAATTGTGAGCATAAAGATTGCCCCGATCGATTTCAACAATACGATTGGCTACTTGTGATAAAAACTGCCGGTCATGGGTGACGAGTAAAAGACTACCACGGTATTGGGCGAGGTGGGACTCTAACCATTCTATTGCTTGGACATCCAAATGGTTGGTGGGCTCATCTAAGAGCAAGAGGTCTGGCTCTGCCAGCAAAGCAGAACCTAATAAGGTACGACGGCGCATGCCACCGGATAAGCTGTTGACTTCCTCATCAATCGGTAAGCCCAGATGGTTGGCCATGGACTCTATACGTGGGAGTATCTCCCAGGCGTCAAGTTGTTCAATTTTTTGTTCGTAGTCTGCGATGCATTCAACCTGATTTTTGATGATGGCATGGTGATAGGCACTAAGAACCATACCAACTTGACCTAATTCTTTAACCAGAAAATGATAAACCGTTTCATGTTGACTGACAGGCACATCTTGAATGAGGCCGGCAATTTTAATGCCATTAGCTTTTTGTACGACGCCTCGATCTGGAGTGATTTCTCCCTGGATTAATTTGATTAAGGTCGATTTTCCAGCGCCATTGCGGCCAACTAAAGCGATTCTATCTTTTGCATGAATTTGCAAGTTCGCGTCCTGAAGAATAACATTTTCTGCTAGTTTTAAACTAACTTGGTTTAGGGATAAGAGACTCATGGGTATTTATACATTGCTCCGTGGTGATATATCAGTTATTATTACGTGTTTTTTAAACACCTTGCCTTATGCGAAGTTTATTCGTGAAGGCTTTAATCCACAAGGAGAATTTATCAATGAGACACTATGAAATTGTGTTTCTTGCGCATCCTGATCAAAGTGAGCAAGTTCCTGCTATGATTGAGCGTTATGAAGCAATGATTCAAAAGCATCAAGGCGCTATTCATCGTAAAGAAGATTGGGGTCGTCGTCAATTAGCATATCCAATTAATGATTTACACAAAGCGCACTATATTCTGATGAATATCGAGTGTTCTCAAGAGGCTTTGGATGAATTGAAAAATGCATTTAAATATAACGATGCTATTTTAAGAAATTTGATTATTCAGCGTAAAGACGCCATTAAACATGAGTCGGCGATGATGAAAAAAGAAAAAGAAAGCCGAGACGCTTAATCAGGAGAAATCATTATGTCAGCATATTTTCGTCGTAAAAAAGTTTGCCGTCCCTCTGAGAATGGCATAGATGTAGATTTTAAAGATATTCCTTTGTTAAAAAATTACATCAGCGAAACAGGAAAAATTATTCCATGTCGAATTACTGGTATTCCAGCGCGGATGCAACGTCAAGTGTCAAAAGCAGTTAAGCTTGCACGTTTCTTAGCTTTAATGCCCTATTGCGATAGTCATAAATAATCATGAAAGCGCGGGATGGGTTTATTCTGCGGCAATCTAGGCATTTGCTCAGTCATGATCGGCATGCCTTAATTGCTGTGATTGTGCTGATGCTTGTGCCTTACATGGCGTGGGCGTCGATCACTTTGTTGTCATTGGTTACCCTAC
>CAMDJY010000014.1 GCA_945901145.1 Legionella genomosp. 1
CAAAATCAGCTCTGACTTGATATCCTTTATCAAAAGCTTCTGCTGAAAAACCACTGACTTTGAGTAGCATGAAGAAAAATGCCAGTAAACCAAACAACATAAAAAGACCTACACTCACATCAACTTGACGTTGTTTTTTCATTTACCAGTCTCCAATCATGACTGCAGTCAGTAAAAAATCAAAACCCAACACAGCTAACGACGCATAAACCACAGAACGGGTTGTTGCCTGGCTGATGCCTTCTGCGGTTGGGATACAGGTAAAACCTTGAAAAACGGCAACCCAGATCACCAACCCAGCAAACACCAGGCTCTTAATCATCCCATTAACAATATCTGTATGGAAATTTATCGAAGCTTGCATATTCGACCAAAAGGTACCTGAATCGATACCAAGCCATAAAACGCCGACGGCATAGCCACCATAAATTGCCACGGCAGAGAAAATTAAAGCTAATGCGGGTAATGCCATAAGGCCTGCAAGAAAACGCGGGTAAATGATACGAGCAAGTGGGTCAACACCCATCATATCCATACTTGCTAGCTGCTCAGTTGCTTTCATCAAACCAATTTCAGCAGTTAAGGCTGAACCGGCTCGGCCTGCGAATAATAAAGCACTCATCACTGGACCCAATTCACGGGTAATGCTTAAAGCAAGCAATTGACCAACTTGACTGGTTGCACCAAATTTCTGCAAGGTATGATACCCTTCCAGACCGACAACCATGCCGATAAATAGTCCAGAAACCACCACAATTAAACAAGACAATACCCCCACAAAATACAGTTGTCGCCATAAATCCGGCCATAAACGTTTGATGTCAGGCCTACGACATAAAACATGCATTAAAAAAGCCCCAGAGCGTCCAAACGTTTCCAGTAAATTTAAAGTTTTATGACCTAATCCTGCAATCGCATTAAGCATCAAGCAATTCCTCCGTATAGGGGCGCGCCGGATAATGAAATGGCACAACACCATCGGCCTCACCATGCATAAATTGTTTGATCTGCGGTTGTTGCGATGTTTTTAACGACTCAGGCGTGCCTTCTCCAATCACACGTCCGCCAGAGAAAAGATAAACATAATCAGCGATGGAACAGGTCTCTTCAACATCATGCGATACAATAATTGTTGTGGTTTGCAAAAGTTCATTTAAACTCTTGATTAACCGCACCAACACACCCATTGAAATTGGGTCTTGGCCAGTAAAGGGCTCATCATACATCATCAGGGCGGGGTCTAACGCAATCGCTCGGGCCAAGGCAACCCGTCGTGCCATGCCACCGGATAATTGCGCAGGCATCAAAGACGCAATCCCGCGTAAGCCCACCGCTTCTAGCTTCATCAACACGATATCGCGAATCATTGCCTTATTCAGATGTGTATGCTCTCGCAAGGGGAAAGCGACGTTATCAAACACGGATAAATGAGTAAATAAAGCACTGTTTTGAAATAATAATCCCATTTTACGACGCGCGCGATTTAATGCTGGACGAGAAAGATGATGAATGGAATGACCATCAACAAGCACTTTCCCAGATAATGGCACGAGCAAGCCACCGATTAATTGCAACAGCGTGGTTTTACCACTACCGCTTGAGCCCATAATCGCAGTAATCTTACCGCGTTTCATGGTTAAATCGACATCATTAAAAATGACCCGGTCATGATGCGAAAACACAAGATTTTGAATGGATACGCAATTTTCGTGCATTGACTCATGATTCTTAAGAGATGATAATTTCAGTATACACCGGTGTATTCAATTTTTTCCAATAAGAAACGAATGATTTAGAAATTTTTCTATCTACTTAATAATTATGATAGAATTTCTAAATTAAATCTTAAGACAATTTTTAAGCATGAATTTTACCGAATTGGGCCTAGCCCTTGTGAAAATCGAAGCACAAGCGGTGTTTGAATTAATCCAAAAGATTGATAAACATTTTGACAGAGCATGTACAGAGCTCCTCAAATGCCCCGGTCGAATTGTGGTGACCGGCATGGGAAAATCAGGACATATCGCGAGAAAAGTTGCCGCAACTTTTGCCAGTACAGGTTCACCCGCATTTTTCATGCACCCTGCTGAAGCCAGTCACGGTGATGCAGGCATGATTACCTCTCAAGACGTCGTGCTCATGATTTCACACTCAGGCCAAACGCTAGAATTACTCGCCATTCTGCCATTGATTAAACGTTTAGGTATACCTTTAATCGCAATGACTGGTCATGCAGATTCTACGCTCGCACAAACAGCAGATATTCATCTAGATGTCAGTATCCATCAAGAAGCCTGTCCTTTAGGATTAGCACCAACCACCAGCACCACCGTATCGCTGGTGATGGGCGATGCACTTGCTATCGCTTTATTGCAAGCGCGAGGCTTTACCGCCGATGATTTTGCAAGATCACATCCTGGTGGCTCTTTGGGTAAAAAGCTCTTACTTAAAATTGATGATCTCTATCACCAAGGTGATGCAATTCCTATCGTTCATGAACATGTCACAGTCAGGGAAGCGCTGATTGAAGTCAGTGAAAAAAAATTAGGGATGACCTGTGTCGTCAATGAGTTGAATCAATTAGTTGGCGTTTATACGGATGGTGATATTCGTCGCACATTAATCGAAGCACATGATATCAACGTCACCCCCCTCAAACACGTCATGTCACATCACTATCGAACCATTAAACCTGGAGCGCTAGCCGCGGAGGCATTAGCATTAATGCAACAACATCGAATCACATCGTTAGTTATTGAAGATCAAGCAAAACAACCAGCTGCTGTGATCCATATTCACGACCTACTCCGTGCAGGGGTGATTTAAATCTAATATTAAGGACTTACCCATGAGTAACTTGATTGAAAAAGCTCAAAAAATTAAATGTCTCATTTGTGATGTCGATGGCGTGCTCACCGATGGCTCACTCTACTTTGACTCTGCCGGCAACGAAGTAAAGGTTTTTCAGGTTCTCGATGGTGTTGGGTTAAAATTACTGATGTTTGCTGGCATCGAAGTTGCGGTTATCACGGGCTCTGTCACCAATATTATCGATCTTCGTATGCAGCAATTACAAATCAAACATTATTTTAAAGGCCAAGTGAACAAGCAAGTCGCCTACCAAACACTAAAAACCCGACTGAACTTAGAAGACGAGGACTTCGCCTACATCGGTGATGATTTACCTGACCTCCCGATCATTCGGCAAGTCGGCTTAGGTATTGCAATTGCCAATGCCGTAGAGCAAGTCAAAGCTGTTGCTGATATGCAAACCAAACAATTCGGTGGTCAAGGTGGTGTGCGTGAAATCTGCGACTTCATCTTGCATGCGCAAAATAAATTTGAACTGGCTTTAGATAAATATTTAACATCATGAACACAACAACTCAAGCAAGTTTGATGGGGTTAGGCTTATTGATGCTGGCGTGCCTCAGCTGGTATGGCGCAAGCTCTTCGCCAACTGTTACAGTCAATACTGCACAATTAGCAGCTCTGCCTGATCAACGCATCACGACACTTCAAGTACAACAATTTGATCAGGCAGGCAATCTATTACACCTGCTCAACACGCCATTGATGGAGCATATGCCTCTAAAAGACATCCACCTGCTCTATCAACCCATCATCAAAGTCACAGAACCAAATCAGCCTACTTGGGAAATCCGTGCAAGAGAAGCGACTGCAAAACAAGGTGCAAAACAAATTACTTTTCTACATGACGTCTTGATTCATCAGCATGCTGACGCCAATCATAGTGCACAAACCATTCAAACCAACCAAATTGTTTATTTTCCTAAACAAAAACTCGCAACAACTGATCAAAAAATTATTTGGAACCAATCAAATCATCAAGTTGAAGCCATAGGCATGAATGCTTATATCAATGAACATCGCATCGATTTATTAAATCAAGCTCGAGCAGTCTATGCGCCGATGCATGATTAAATGGCTATTCTGGATGATTATCAGTTGTTGCCCGATCGCATCACAGGCTTTAGACAGCGACAAAACAGCAATCGTATACTTAAGCGCAGGTACAGCATCACTCAACCAAGAAACACATACAGGAACCTATAGCCATCAAGTGAGAGTCGACCAGGGGTCAACACACATTCGAGCGCACACTGCAAGTACCAGTGGCAACAATAAAAATCAGCTGGTCCATGCAATCATTCACGGCAACCAAAAACAACAAGCCCATTTATGGACCACGCCTTCCCCAAACAAATTACCGATTCATGCGTATGCAGATCTGATTCACTATTATCCTTTAGAACATCGAGTAGAATTAATGGGTCATGCGCGTATTATCCAAAATAAAAATTCTTTTTCAGCACCTAAGATATATTATGATACCGTCAAACAACAAGTCACGACAGAACAACAAGGATCGGAGCGGACAGTGATTATTTATGACCAGAGTCAATCATGAGCACATTATCAGCACAGCATTTAAAAAAAACTTTTAAGTCAAGAAGCATTGTCGATGATGTCAGTCTATCCATCATCCAGGGTGAATGCGTTGGTTTGTTGGGTCCCAATGGTGCTGGCAAAACCACCTGTTTTTACCTACTGGTTGGTCTGCTCAGCACGGATGCAGGCGAAATCTATCTCGACCAAACAAAACTCACAAAAAAAACGTTGGATGCACGCGCACGCTTAGGTATTGGCTATTTACCTCAAGAGGCTTCTATTTTTCGTAAAATGACCGTAAATGACAATATCTTAGCCATTTTAGAGCGCAGACACGACCTCACGAAATCACCACGACTCAAAAAACTCGAAGAATTATTATACGAATTTAGCGTCACTCATATTAGGAATACTTTAGGCATGCGTCTATCAGGCGGAGAAAGGCGCCGCGTAGAAATTGCTCGTGCATTGGCGATGAATCCTGTTTTTATTTTACTTGATGAACCTTTTGCAGGCGTCGATCCCATTTCTGTCCTAGACATCAAAAAAATCATTCAACATTTGTGCGAACGTCAAATTGGTGTTTTAATTACCGACCACAATGTGAGAGAAACGTTAGATATTTGTGAACGTGCGTACATCATGAGCCAAGGCAAACTCCTGTGTGAAGGAACACCCAAAGAAATTTTAGCAAACGAACAAGTCCGTGCCGTTTACTTAGGTGAAGATTTTAAATTATAGAATCTTTCCTATGTGCTATAATCTGGTTAACTATTTTAATAATGAACTCTATGAATAATAACAATTTAACCCTTGAACTACTTAAAAATATCGTCACAGCAGCTGAAAAAAATCAAGATGGAAAAACAGCGAATTATATTCCTGAACTTGCCAATGTCGACCCAAACATCACGGCCATTGCCGTCCAGCCCTTGAATGAGCAAGTGCTAATGTATAGCAATTCACCTCTAGATGCAGTCACCCTACAAAGCACCGCAAAGATGATTCCCTTAATTGGTCTACTCGAAGAACGAGGGCCCGAAAAAGTCTTTGAATGGGTCAAAGTTGAACCGTCAGGCGATGAGTTTTCTTCGATTACACGCCTAGAGCAATTTGGTCCAAAGCCTTCAAATCCGATGCTTAATGCTGGGGCAATCACCCTATGTTCACAGATTCCTGGCGCAGGCGAACTTGCATTTGGTTGGCTGGAATCTTGGATCAAAATTTTGTTTAATCAAAAATTGCGGATTAATCCCATGGTATTTGCCTCAGAAAAAAGTACCGGGGACAGAAACCGATCACTGGCTTACCTATTACATAGTCGCAAAAATCTGAATAAGCCGGTCACCGAAACCCTCGATCTTTATTTCACACTCTGCTCTTACGAAGCAACTTTAGATCAAATGCTGTATTTACCAACCCTATTAGCCAATGCCGGTCGAGACCCAAACACACAACAACAAATTATCAGCGAAGAGACTTGTAAAATAACCTTGGCTATCATGGCAACTTGTGGTCTTTATGATGAAACTGGCACACATATGGTCAAAACAGGCTTGCCGGCAAAAAGTGGTGTTTCTGGATACACCATTGCGACCGCACCTGGAAAAGCTGGCATTGCGGTATTAAGCCCGCGAGTCAATACCAAAGGCAACAGTATTCGCGGTGAGATTATGCTTGAAGCCCTCTCTAAGGCGACACAATGGCATTTTGCGATTCCTTAAATTTGCTAGCATCCATCAAAATATTTATGTTAAAGTAATACTATCGTCTTTTTTATAAATATAAGAATATAAAACATGAGCATAAGCCTATTTGATCTGTTTTCGATTGGCATTGGTCCTTCAAGTTCTCACACCGTCGGCCCGATGCTTGCTGCTCATGCCTTCTTAGAGAAATTAGAACATAGTCGTTTTTTTGACAAAACAGAACGTATCAAAATCGAGGTCTACGGTTCTCTTGCTTTAACTGGCAAAGGACATGCCACAGATAAAGCATTGTTAAACGGCCTCGAAGGGCAATTACCTGAGACGGTACGTCCTGAAACCATGACCCCGCGAACCTTAGAAATTATCGAAACACAAACCATCTGCTTAGGTGGCAAAAAAAATATTCCTTTTCATGAAACCCGGGATTTGGTTTTTTTACAAAAAGAATTACTGCCTAAACACACCAATGGCATGCGTTTTACTGCGTTTAATGGCATTTCTGAGCCTTTAATGAGCGATGTCTATTATTCAATTGGCGGTGGCTTTATTCTCACTGAAGACGAATTTTCTGAACCAGAACCAACGACGCAAACCCTGCCCTATCCTTTTGATACCGCCGCAGATATTCTGAGACTTTGTAAACAAAACAACTTCACGATTGCCGAACTCATGTTACAAAATGAATTAACTTGGCGCAGTTTACCTGAAATTCACGAGGGCATATTAAATTTAGCCCGGGTAATGAATACCTGTATTGATAACGGTTGTAAACACGAGGGGATCTTGCCGGGTGGCTTAAACGTCAAACGGCGCGCGCCTGATCTTTTCAAAAAATTAAACGATCAACAAGGTGTTTGTAGTATCTATGAAAATGCCGATGTGATGAATCGCTTAAATCTTTATGCCATGGCAGTCAATGAAGAAAATGCGGCCGGAGGACGGATTGTCACTGCCCCCACCAATGGTGCTGCAGGCATTATCCCAGCTGTACTCCGGTATGCGCATGATGCACATCATAAACATCAACATCAAGATATTTTTACTTATTTTCTAACAGCTGCTGCCATCGGGATTTTATATAAAAAAGGCGCGTCTATTTCTGGTGCTGAAGTGGGCTGCCAAGGAGAAGTCGGTGTTGCCTCTTCCATGGCGGCAGCGGGCTTAACCGCCATGCTTGGCGGTAACATCGAGCAAATTGAAAACGCAGCAGAAATTGCCATGGAGCATCATTTAGGCATGACCTGTGACCCAGTCATGGGCTTAGTGCAAATTCCTTGTATTGAACGCAACGCCATGGGCTCAGTCAAAGCCGTAAATGCCTGCCGGATGGCACTGATTGGCGACGGTCAACATCATATTTCCTTAGATAAAGTCATTCGCACCATGAAACAAACAGGCCAAGACATGCAAAGCATCTATAAAGAAACCTCACTCGGAGGCTTGGCTGTGAATTTGGTTGAGTGTTAATTGTTTTTTAATACTCTATTACAATGATGAAAAGTAAAATTAAATCTGAAATTCACCGTCTTTTGTCTCGCCATCAACAATCATTTTTAACTCGGATAATAGTAGTTTGGTTTCATTAATTAAAAAAACTTTAAATTTTTCCTTTTTCAACGTCCTTTCTTGAATATCCAATGGAATAAAACGTGACAGTTCATCATGAAAGCGGTCACTGTGGATGATTTCATCCATGCTCATAATCATTTTCCCAAGCTTTGTTAGATAATCAGTAATTTTATAATCATGAATTTTGGATAAAATGAACTTTTTATCTATCGTCGCTCCGCGCTGTTTTAACCAACGCAAATCCCAAATGTCCCGATGGCGCACATACCGGGTTGTATTGACCAAGGAGACTAATTTGTCAGCCATAATTTCATTCAGGCTTTCCGTCATGATAAGAACATCGCTGTAACCGTCAGGTAAAAAATCATAATTAGCATTTAAAGCCTGAGGTGTTCTTGTATAAGCAGGAATATTGCACACTTCAATTTTAATTTTTTGCCTGGGTAAGTCTTTTCGTGTGGGGAATGTTGTAATGGCAATTTGCCATTTATCAACTTTAATGTCTTGATATTTTGGTTCGACGAACATCTCTGAAGGTTCTTTTACTGTAACCTCTAATCCATATCTAGATGCAATATAATTTTCAATACATTCTTTCATGTCCATTAACTGCGATGTTGTAAAATCATAACCCCCTGCAAAATCAAGGTCCTCACTAAATCGTGAAGAACCGTAACATAAACGAAGAGATGTGCCCCCTTGAAAAGTTAATTTATCTAATAATCCCTGTTTATCAAGCACAAAAAGCAAATCATAGTGTAATAATTCTTTTTCGATCACGGGCCTCATATGAGAATAGCCTTCCTCTCTCATTGCGAGCTCTACTAGCATATTAAAGTCTTCCTGGTTTGAGGTTAGTTTTATCATGCTAATTCTTCCGGATTAATTAGATTCATGTTACGGCCAACTCGCTTTAGATCTCGCAAAGCTGTTTCTTTTGAGGCTATTCTAAGTGGTCGTTCATTAACTTTAGAAGTACTCTCGAGAATGTCTTTTACTGTGCGCTTGGTATGTGTAAACTCAATAACGCCATAGGTAGTGTTATAGACGCCTTTGCGGCCGGTTGTCATAATGGTAATTCTATCAATGAGGATTTGTGAGATAACCCCGTATTCTGACAACATGGATTCGAGACTGACATAACTGTAATAACCTCGCCGAAGTGTTTTAGCAATACGTTCGATTGTATAACTATCCAATTCCCTGGACTCTGCATTGACATATATATTCCGGCAAACATGTTGAATTACTCCTGATTTTACCAAGCGTTTCAGCCCTTCATTGAAGGTTTTATAAGAGTCTTGTGGAAAAAGCTTACGTAGATCGTGATTAGAAAAGACATATTTGTTTTTTCTTTCTTCCTCTCTAAATATCTTAATGGCTTGTTCTCTGTTCATATATGAATTGCCTATAAGTGAGCGCCTATACCATATTATAATAGTATAATTGTCTACTTAAATCAATCGCGACTGAATGATCTGCTTTATATGAAATTGTTCGAATATGCCAATCTCAATGAGCCCATTTAAGGCCGTTTCGATGTTTTCCCTAACATCTTCCCTGAGATGTTCTGATCCCTGTAATTCCTTAAAAAAACGCATCGGAGGCTTGGCCGTTAATTTGGTTGAGTGTTAATTGTTTTTTAATACTCTCATCACAGCCGAAGGCATTAAATCAATGACTTTAAGAAAGTTCCTAGTCATTGTATTTGGTGTCCGTCGATGTTGCTCCCATTCCTGAATCGTTCTCACACTTACCCCAAAATAGTGAGCAAACTGTTCTTGAGTTAAATTTAATTTTTGACGAATTAATTTCACATCTGCTTCCTGAGTAGGATTAACACGTTTGAACTGTTTTAATTCCTCGTTCGTTAGAGGAGGTGCATCTAGATCCGCAATTGCTGCCGCATGAATATTCTCCTCAGTCAATAAATTAACTGCATCCCAATTTGTTTTTCCCACTTTTTTAGTTAAAATATGCTTCGCGTTCATTTTTACTTGCCCTCCTCGCGGAAATGAGTCTCACGGTTCCAGCTCTGTATGTATAAACAACCAAGAGCACAACATCATTGACAGATCCTATCGTTTGATACCTTAACTCATCGCCCCTTTTACTTTCAGCCTCAATACGACTCAAATCTGCAAATATCTCTATCACATCAACAAAATCAATTTCATGCTTTTCTAAATTAAGCGCCCTCTTATTTTCGTCCCATTCAAATTTGTTCATAATTTAAAAAAAACATATACATATAGAATATAGTATACGTCAAAGACGTACACTATGTCAATAATCATCTGATGACGACTAAATAGTGCAGCAGTCACGTAGCCTTCTTATTGCCAAGGAGGGTGTTGGAAATAGTCAATAGGATTAGTAACGCGAATCCCTTTCACATCAAAAGAGCGCTTTAAATCACCTACAATTTGCACCGTATTCTGCGGTGTTAATTTATCGCGAAAATATTTGAGTGCAGTAGAGGGTTCATCATCGGATAATTTTACTTCAATCAAATCAATAATTTTTTTATCAATCACCGTAACAAAATCGACCTCACGTCCATCACGATCGCGAATATAATGTAGTTGGCATTGCTCACCAAAATAATCTTCACGAAATTGTAATCGTTTTAATAAATGTGTTGCGACCAAATTTTCTAATCGAGCTGATTTGTCATTGATACAATCTGCATTATCGTAAAAATAGACTTTTGGTGCTTTTTGTACAGCACGCACTATTTTCTTAGTATAAGGTGTAATCGAAAAAGCAAGGTACATGCGCTCAATTAATGCTAACCATTTTTTCACGGTGTGAGGCGAGATCTGCAAATCATTTGCAATATTCGAATAAGTAATCAAACCGCCAACACGCTCGCGCAAGGAATCAATCATCAAATCTAACAATGACAATTCTTGAATACGCTCTAAATCTCGAATGTCTTCTCGAAGAATACGACGAAATCGTTCACTACGCCACCGTTTTGCTTCACGCTCATCATTGAGTAAAAATGTTTCCGGAAAGCCACCAAGCGTTAATAGGCGATGATAGGCGTCTTCTTGACTGATATTGCTTGGCAGTTCATCCAAAGTGAATGGGTGCAATCGCCAATAGTGATATCTTCCCAATAACGAATCACCACCCCGTTTATAGACATCTAATCGCGCCGAGCCTATTACCAGATATTGTTGCGCCATTGGTTTAAGATCATACACTCCTTTGATCCATTGTTTCCATCGTACATACTTGTGTAATTCATCAAAAATAATCAGAGAAGTATCATTTAACCACTGTTTTTTTTGAATGACCTTTTTATGCTCATCACTATCCCAATTTAAATAAATTAGATCGGGAAAAGTTGTGATCAGATCTCGAGACAAAGTTGTTTTTCCAACTTGACGAGGCCCGCCAATGAAAACCATTTTTTTTTGTAGGTCTTGAATAACATAAGGCGTAAGATAACGCTTCATACGATGATCTCGTCAAAGAATAATTTTCGGCTAAAATGCACTTTAGTGCATTTTAGCCGATATGTCACGAGCATGAGACACTATTCTCTTTAGCTAGGTCCTTTGAAAACAGTCTGACCATCGCTCTCTTTGAGATCATTGATGTCTTTTTTGATAGCGCAAAGCTGATAGTAGTCAAACCTTGAAAATACTTGTAGAATAAGTCCCCATTAGGGATCAGGGCCCTGTTTCGTTAATATTTATTATTATAAAGGAGATTAGCATGCGTTTTGGATCAATTCTGAAATTAGGAGCAATTGCTGCCAGCGTTTTATTGGCTGTATCATGTTCAAAAAATACTGGTGTTGATGGCTTCGGAGATGGTCTCTCTGCAAATGGTTTAGGGGAATTAACTCATTTTGCTGGCCAAGACGCAGGTGAAATGTATACAACTAAAGCACCACATAACCAAATTTATCGCTTTGCTTATGATAACAGCACGTTAGCTTCAAAATACGTTCCTTCTGTCAATGCGCAAGCAAATTATTTAAAATCTCATCCAAATGCACGTATTTTACTATCAGGCCATACTGATGAACGCGGCAGCCGTGAATATAACGTTGCATTAGGCGAGCGTCGTGCGAATACTGTTGCAGAAATTATTCATTTAGCTGGAGTCAGTAAACATCAAATTCGGGTGGTAAGCTACGGAAAAGAGCGTCCTGCAAACTTAGGCCATGACGACGAATCTCATGCACAAAACCGCCGTGTTGAATTAACTTACGAGAGCACTCGATGAAATTAACCCGTCGCATCTTGCTTGCGACGTCGCTCGCTGCGTCGCTTGCTGCCTTTTTGGTGGCATTCGACACTTTTGCAGAAGTACCTGTCGTCGATGAAAGTGACAATTTTGCTTCAGTCCATTTCGATGAAGAAACCCCATTGGCACATGAAGAAAGTAATACTGCCCATAATATTCGAAGTAATACGGAATTATTAAATAAAATCCAGGGATTACAACAAGATATTCAAGAACTCAGGGGTCAACTCGAATTACAAACGCATGACTTAAAAATTTTACAGCAACAACAAGTTGATTTTTATAAAGACTTAGATTCGCGCATACACAATAAATCAGAAGCAACACCCCCTAGCCCGAATGCTGCGACACTTGATGTGGACACAACAGCACAACCTGCAGCCAAACCCGAACCCATAGCAACCCATCGGGCTCGAACTAATCCTGCTGACGAGCAAATTAATTATCTTGCGGCTTACGAACTGATTAATAACAAACATTTTGAAGAAGCCTTACCTGCGATGCAAGCATTTGTCAGCAAGTATCCCCAAGGTGGTTATACTGCGAATGCACACTACTGGATAGGTGAGCTGTACATGGTGAAAAAAAACTATCAAGAAGCCATCAAGCACTTTGAAGTTGTTTTACAACAATTCCCAAGTTCAAGCAAAACTTCAGCCAGTATGTTAAAAATTGGGTATGCTTTATCTGCAGCTGGAGAACTAAGCGCTGCACGACAACGGCTGCAATCGGTCGTCAAACAATACCCAGATACCCATGCCGCTCAACTTGCTCTTGCCAAATTGGAGTCCATTCCTAATTGATGAATACTGTATCACCG
>CAMDJY010000015.1 GCA_945901145.1 Legionella genomosp. 1
AGAGTCCAAGACTTTTGACCGGATGGTGCTTGCCGTTCCGCACTATTTCAATTAATTCTTTTCGTTGCTTCTCTGTTAATTTTACTTTATACGCCATCTTCCTTGACTCCAAATAAAAATCTAGAGTCTAACTAATCCAACATCAAAAGCCAAAATTAATTTAATGGAGTAGTACGAAGTCTTTTATGTTTTATTCATTGACTAAATTGCCTTTTTGTTCTAGCCAAATTTTTCGGTCCGCTGCGCGTTTTTTTGCGAGCATCATGTCCATTTTTGCTATGCTTTCTACTTCATCTTCTAATGTGAGTTGCACCAGGCGACGGGTGTTTGGGTCCATGGTGGTTTCGCGTAATTGTAGGGGGTTCATTTCACCGAGCCCTTTAAAGCGCTGTACATTAATTTTGCTTCGTGTGGTTTTTTCAAGTTGTTCGATGATGGCTTGTTTTTCTTCATCATCCAGTGCGTAATGGACAATTTTACCGGCATCAATGCGGTACAAGGGGGGCATGGCGATAAAAATGTGTCCGGCTCGAATTAATGGTTTGAAATGACGTAAAAATAGGGCACATAGTAACGTTGCAATATGCGCGCCATCAGAGTCTGCATCGGCGAGAATGCAAATTTTTCCATAACGTAGGCCGCTGATGTCATCAGAGCCAGGATCGACGCCCAAGGCCACTGAAATATCATGAATTTCTTGTGAGGCTAAAACATGCGTATGTTCAATTTCCCATGCATTTAAAATTTTACCGCGTAGCGGTAAAATAGCTTGGAAATCTTTGCTGCGGGCTTGTTTCGCTGAGCCCCCGGCTGAATCTCCTTCGACTAAAAATAATTCTGATTGGCTTAAATCTTGTTGTAAACAATCGGCCAGTTTTCCAGGTAATGCCGGACCTTGACTCACCCGTTTACGTGCGACTTGTTTGGCTTGACGTAAGCGTTTTTGTGCTCTTTCAATGACCATTTGTGCAATCAGTTCACCTGATGCACGATGATGATTCAGCCAAAGCGCAAAGGCATCTTTACTCGCATTACTGACAAACGCCGCAATAGAACGTGAGCTTAAACGTTCTTTCGTTTGACCGGCAAATTGCGGATCTTTCATTTTTACAGAAAGTACATACTGGCAGGTTTCCCAAAGATCATCGGCACTGAGTTTGATCCCGCGCGGGATTAAATGGCGTATGTCGCAAAAATCAGATAAAGCTTCAAATAAGCCAGAACGCAATCCATTAACATGCGTACCGCCTTGGATAGTCGGGATTAAATTCACATAACTTTCATTGATTAATTGCGTTGCGGTGTTGGTCCAAGCAATGGCCCATTCAACGGTTGCATCGTCTGTTTTGAGTTCGCCCGTGAGGGGGGCCTCGGGTAAGTAATCCTCGGTGAGTGATTGGCGTAAATAATCAATTAAGCCTTTTTCATAACACCAGGTGAGTGTTTCTTGGGTTGCTCGATTGATAAATGTCATCGACAAACCCGGGCATAATACTGCTTTAGCCCGTAAGACATGAATCAGTGGTTTAATGGCAATTTTGTTGCTGTCGAAATATTTTTCATTTGGCCAAAAGCGAATGGTTGTTCCTGTGTTGCGTTTTTTAGTTTGACCAATTTCGTGAAGTTCCTCTGTTTTTTCGCCCTGTGCAAACGACATTTGATAAATAATCCCTTGTCGTTTAATGGTCACAACGAGGCGGTTGGAGAGGGCATTGACGACCGAGATACCGACACCATGCAGTCCACCGGAAAATGTATAATTTTTATCGGAAAACTTAGCCCCAGCATGTAAGCGCGTCATAATGACTTCAACCCCGCTTAAATTCAGTTGCGGATGTTTGTCTATGGGCATGCCGCGACCGTTATCTTCGACTTCGATTGAGCCATCTTCATGCAGGGTAATGACAATAAGATTTGCAAACCCGGCAAGCGCTTCATCAACGCTGTTGTCAATCACTTCTTGCGCTAAGTGATTGGGTCGTGTGGTATCGGTATACATGCCAGGTCGACGTTGGACTGGCTCGAGACCACTTAATACTTCAATTGCATCGGCGGTATATTGTTCTGACATGGATGGTATCATTTGAAATAAATATTCTTAGTGTAGCATTGGACGAGTTGCTCTGAAACAGTCGGCTATGGTAAAACAAGTGATAAATTATTTTTTGGGTAAATTATTTTGAGCCTAAACGACCAAAAAAATAAATATCGTGCCCTGGACGATTGGTTTAAAACCGCTCAAGGTCAGCATGTGGCAGAGGGGATAGTGGCTTCTATTAAACCTGCCCAAGATAGACTGCAAGGCAACATCTTACTGCAAATGGGTATGTGTGGAACCCATCCTTGGTTAAATCACTTAGATTACCGGCGTAAATGGCTATTATCCCCTTATTTAGGAGCCTGTGATGCGTCAATCATGAGTTCGCTTCGCCATTTGCCTTTTGAACGCAACAGCATTGATTGTATTATTGCGCCTCTGACCATTGAGGCTCTCGGGCACTATAAAAATCCATTAGACGAACTTGACCGTGTGCTTGCGCCCATGGGTCATATGATATTTGTTGGGGTGAATCCTATGAGTATATGGGGCCTTTGTTTGTGGCTAGGGTTAACCGAATGCTTTGGCGGGGAGTTGCCATCGCTGATGTCTTCTTTGATATTAAAGCAATCGTTATTAAATCGCGGTTATCGGCAATGCTTATTAGAGACGTTTTATTATATCCCACCTATAAAAAATCCGCGTGGGCTTAAGCGGTTACAATTTTTAAATGAAATGGGAAAAATGATTACGCTAACCCCGGCAGGATTTTATTGCTTAATCGTCCAGAAACATCAATACTCGGGGCCAGATTTGATTAAAAGTCGCAAAAAACAACGTGTTGTCCTGCGACAACAACAAGTTGCTGGTTTGGCAAGAATTAAATCTCGATAACTTGTCGATATTGATAAATATCTTCAACACTTAATACTGTGAGTTGATGAGTGATCGCATAATCGATTAATTCAGGTAATTTTTTCATTGTGCCGTCTTTGTTCATCAGTTCACAAAGAACGGAACTTGGGTGAAGTCCAGTAATCTTCATTAAGTCGATGCTGCCTTCAGTATGTCCTCGTCGGTCAAGCACGCCATTGCGACGTGCAATCAATGGGAAGACGTGTCCTGGTTGATTTAGTGCATCTGGTGAGTTGGCGTTGACTGCAGTGTGAATGGTTACAAACCGGTCATGTGCCGATACGCCAGTGGTAATCCCAACTTTTGCTTCAATTGAACTAGTAAAAGCAGTTTGGTAAGGACTCGTGTTGTTTAACACCATGGGTTTTAGACCTAATATCGCAGCTTTTTCTTCAGTCAGACATAAGCAAATAATGCCACTACAGTCTTGAATCAGTTGATTGACATCGCTGATTGAAATTTTTTCAGCAGCAAAAATCAAATCCCCTTCGTTTTCTCGGTCCTCATCATCAACCAAAATAATGCCTTTGCCTTGTTGCAGGGCAGCGCTGGCGCGTTGCACGCGGCTGATTGAATCTTTTCCAAATGGTGTTAAGTAAGACATGCCTACATCCTCAATATTGATGGACATGGGCGATAGATAACGATTGACTGCATCGTAATTCTCACCCCGCCCCGAAGATTGCATAAACGCGTCGCATTGTTACAAAAATTGGTTAATAGTACAAGATATTCAAATTAATACCCTCCGTACGGAGTTAATGCTTTAATTTTCTCAAAAGAAAATACTCCAGAGATTCTATGGCTTTATTGCGGCAATCTTTTTTTAATAAAGACATATGAATCGGGTTCAATGTTGGTAGACAGGGGATATTGATTTGATCTAAATCATGAGGAATCAGCGTTCTTTGAATCACCGTGAGGCCTAATCCTGCTTTCACCGCCGCCATTTTCCCCGCATAGCTTGGACTAGTATAAGCTATGCGCCATTTTAATCCTGCTTTTTCCAATGCTTGGATCGCGTTTTCTCGGTAGACACAAGGGTGTGGAGAGAGCACGAGTGGGATCACGCTATCTTTATCTAAAGGTGGTAATAAATTTGAGCTACCTATCCATTCAACAGGCTCATTCCAGATATTAACACCATGGACTAATTCTTTGGGTTGACTCATTTTAACCAGAATGATATCAAATTTTCCTTGCTGAAAGCGCTCAAAAATATTAACCGTTAAATCACATTCGACATTTAAAATTACCCGTGGATGCAATCTAGAAAAATCAACCAATACATCGGATAAGACTACGGTTGCAAAATCTTCAGGTAAGCCAAATTTAACCTCTCCTTGAAGATCAGGTTCTTTAAAGCGATCTAATAATTCACGATGTAATTCAAAAATGCGCTTAGCATAGCTAAGAAATATTTCCCCATCTGTGGTTAAGGAAAGTTCTCGCCCGCGGTTAATTAATGGTTTTTCAACCAAAGTTTCAAGTTTGGCAATTTGTTGACTAATCGCGGATTGCGTTCGACATACGCGTTCAGCTGCTTTGGTAAAACTACCAGTGTCAGCGACAGCAAGAAAACATTGGAGTGTTACGGTATCAATTGACATTAGATTTTTTAATATGAATAAAGATTTGTATGGATACTTCTAATATTATCACGCGGCTGTAATTTCAGCAATTTCCTAAAATTGGTCTATTATTAAACTAATCATTCTATTATTGGTTGATTTTATGTTAAAAGACAAGATTCCGCTCATGAAATCGCAATCCCAGTATTATGACCACCGTCAAGAAGCGTTCTTGAAACGGGCGAATGAGATTACGGATTTAATCAATGAGAAAATCGATCTTTACGAATCTGAATCTGAAAGCGATAAGAAGTTATTAATCCTGCGCCAGATAAATCAGCTCAGGGTAAATCTTGAGGATTTATACCCTCAGGAATTAAATGCACCTGATTTTGAAGAAAAAATATTAATAAAATTATATAAAGATTGCCAGGAAGAATGTAAAAATCTCGGTACATCAATTTCTGAACTTGATGCCGATCAGCAAATAATTGCCGGTTTTGATGATACGCCTATTGCAAAATTGTTGGCCGATTTAGATCCAGAATTAGTGGCTGATATGTTAAGTGCATTATCTTCAGGTGGTCAGATTAAGCAAAAGTGGTCTGGATTTGTTCAAAAACTTAAAGATAACAATCATCTAGAATGGGTTGCTATTTTAAATCAATATGACATTGAAGTTCTTGGTGGGGGCAATGCAAAGAATTTCAAATTAATTTGTTTAGACCCGAAAAGTCCTCACATCATCGTTTTACGCATAGATAATCGGCTGGGTGAATCAAGGGCAGATGATGCCTATCTTAGAACAACACCTCTGCAACGGGTACTTACGCCAGTTGCATCACCGCGAACGGTTACATTTGATATAAATGGAAAAAAATTACATCAAACCCTGCTGTTAACCACAGTATGCTCCCAGGGAACACCTTTGGCGCATGCTGACAGAAATCCTAATCCAGAAGATAGAATTGATCAGGCCTTAAATGTTTACGAACAAATGTGCGAAATTCTTCGGTTAATTGAGCAACAATCTTATTTTTTTCCAGATGCAAAAAATGCTAACTGGCTTCTTGATGATCAATTGAATTTACGTATTGCCGATACTAAATCCCTCGTGCTTGCACCTGACGGAAAATATAATATGAAAAACACGGGGAGGTTTACGGCTCCGGGCTTGATACGAACCTCTGGATTTATCTCTCAAGAAATGCAGACATTTCAAATTCCATTTGATGTGGATACTGCGCATAGTTATATACTTGGAAAAAATATTCACCAATTTTTGACTAAAAATTCCATGCCATCAATCTTTCTATCTTTCAAAGGTAAAAAATTAAAACAATTAATTGAAAGTTTAACTAAAGACCCAGCTGCGAAGCGGATGGGCCTGAAAGACGCCATGGTTGAATTACAAACATTAAAATTATTATTTAATGCTGAGTCTTTGATACAGCAGATAGAAGCTTACACTCAAAAGTTTAATATCGATACCAAACCTTGGTTGCAGCAAAAACGCGATACATTAGCTTCTTTAGCTGTCGGCAAAGATGATGAAGCGCGGTTTACTCTTGTGAAAGAACTAGCTACGTTTTTTGTGAATATTCAAGAAGAAAATGATAAAAAGCGTTATTATTGCGAGCAACTATTGTTAGATCTAGATAAAAGCTCTTTAGATCCAACCGCGGATGAAGCTTTGACCCGCTGGATTGATCAAAAAGATGCTCAATTAGATTCTATTTCTTCAGATCAAGAGTATGCTGATTTTTGTCAGGAGATCATTCAAATTACCAAGGAAAATAGATTCATCTCAGATTTTATACGTAATGTCAATGATAAACCAATACATATAGGAAAAGCTTATGGCATCGGAGCAAAAAAAGCTGCTATACTTGAAGCCTTATACCAAATCCCTCCTCCTGAACGAGGGAAAATTATGGATACTCATTATTCCAGCCCTCAAATAATAAATTTACGCGCGGCTCTAGGCATTGAGCGGACTTCTCTAGGAAATTACACGCCAATGTTTCCTAATCGTAGTACTCAGTTTCAAAAATATAAAAAACAATTTGATGCTTTAAAAGAACAACAAGCTGAAAATAACATTCAACCTACTCACAATAAAGGGATATGAATATGACTGAGTTACATATTGCCGCATTGAACAGTGATTTAAAAGAAGTGGAACGACTTATTGGTGCAAGGGCCGATGTCCGAGCAGCTGACACACTCAAACGATTACCGATTCATGTTTGTTTATTAGTTGGCCCAAATCCAAGTGACAAGTTAAAAGCACAAAAGGCAGAAATTTTCATGGCTTTGTTCGCCAAAGATCCTGAGAGCGTGCTGTGTCAAGATCAGGAAGGTAATAATATTTTTCATCGATTAGTCAGTGGTGGGTATCCTACTTTACTCGATGAAGTATTAAAAAAACCAGAATTACTAGAAGGTGTTTTTACAAAGAATTATTTGGGGCAATACCCTATTCACACAGCCATTTTAAATGGTGATTTAGCTTGTGTTGAAAGTTTGTTGAAACTAGAAAAGGTTACAACTTTGCCTGACTCAAACGATCGTCTCCCACTGCATTATGTGGCGATGAATGATTGTTCAGAGCCATTGATTGAAGCATGTTGTCGAGCAACGCCTAAATCGAATCGCAATGCTTTAGATTGTGAGGGTAAGACGCCAGCTGATTTAGCGATTCAGTATCACAAAACCTCTGCAGAGCTGGTGTTTCAAAGACACGGATTAATAAATTCGCAAATGCAGCCTTAGAGACGGCATAAAGTATCAAACTCACAATGCGTGCAGGTGCTGCTTTGTGTCGGGGTAGGGGGGCAGTGGCCTGATTGAAATTCAAGCGCTAATGTCGTTAGGGTTTCACGCCATGTGCTTTGGTAGTCTTGCCAGCTGCGATTTTTATCGAGAGGACGCATGCCCAGTATGCTCGTATCTTCACTTAAGCCACAGCAGGTGATTTTTCCTTGGCGTAATTCTAAAAATAAAATGCCCTGAATATCATCATCCAATAAAGCATAAAGTAGTAATTGCGGGGCCTCTGGGCGTTCATGATCCCAAGGTTTTTGTGTGGGTAAACGACTTTTATAATCAATGACCCATTTTTTTCCAGTGGCGAGTTGATCTAATCGATCAATTTTGACATGAAAGGTTAATCCAGCTAGCTCTATCGTTGATGCTTGTTCTAATGCTTGAATCGTAAATGCTGAACGTTGCCGTTCCCAGTCTAAACAGGCATGCACTAATTGTGTTAACCGCTGGATTTCGATTGATTGTACTAATTTTGGAAAAGATAATGGATGAGCTTGTGCAGCAGTGCTGATAATATTTTCAATGATTGTGGTGATTAAATCGTTTAGTTGGTCTTTGGGGTAATTGAAAAAATTTTCTTGGGTTTTTAATTGCTGCCACAGGGCTTCTAAAATGCGGTGAATCAGTTGACCGCGCTCTTGTGCAGTGATGCCTTCGGTAGAGGTAATTTCTGCTTTGAGATGAAGACGATGTGCTGCAAAGGCACGAAATGGGCACTTGGCTTGATTGGCAAGTAAGCTTGTACCACCGACAGCTTGTTCTGTTGCGCGCATCGGCAATTGATAATGCTCTTCTCGTTGTAAAAGAGCTGTGTGCATAAATTGTGGCTTGGATAAATATAGATCTAATAGCGGTAAATTGGCAATTAATGGACTTGGCATACAAGGTTTATCATCGATAAATTGCGCATAACTAAATACGCTTTCTTGACTGCAGCGTTGAAAGCGTTGGGTTATTTTTTGAGCATAAGCGAGTTCGCGTGTCGCATTGGCATGGGGCATATTAAGTTCGCCTTGTAAGGCTATGGGAATAAATGCAGATAGATTAACTTTTTGTGGCAGGCATTGGTCGGTCATATTGCTTACCCACAGATTTTCAAAGCTACAGCCCGAAGCCTCGAGCAAACCCAGGACTTGGATTTGTGCCTGATTTTTTTGGGATTGAAAGATGGTTTGATGTGCTAAACTGTCTAAAGTGTGTAGCGCTTTTTCTTGGGTCATGGTCTTTGTTAAAACAGAAAATGTACGAAACTCATCAAATAAATGATAAAAACGTTGCAGACATTGATAAGTTTCTGAGTCGAGCGCACCATCACCTGGAAAACCAAGTTGATTTAACCGTGCATTAAAAAGCTGAATCCAATTAGAAATAGTTGCTTGTTGAGGATAGGGTAGCAGTTGTTCACAGGCTTGTTTTAAAGCAGGTGATGCTTGTTTTAAAGAGGCTGTGAATAAACTAAGAGGTATCAATGCTTCTTCTAGGCAGGGTGCATCTACTAACCATTGCGAGCGGGTGACTAATTCTTGTTGAGCGCTGATGATATAAGGTGAGGTGACTAAGAGTCGAACTTGATGATTAGTTAAACGATCTAAGTCAAGTTTTAGCAATTGTAAGGCATGGGCGACAATGGGATATTTTGCTAGTGAGGCACCTAAAGAGATATTAATCTGTTCTTTAGGAAAATGTCGCTCTAGGATACGTGATAATGCTGTCGATTCAGTTGCTAAATTAGGTATAACGACGCCGATAGTTTTTTGATGTTTGGATGTTTTGTCTTTTAACCAATGGATTAATTGCTGATATTCACCACGCACTTCATGCGCTTTTAATTGATAGCAAGCTCTGATTTCGTGATTAAAATCATGATGCTCTATGCTTGATCCTTGGGATATGAGCACCTGTTGGAGATGGATTTGGTCGGGGGTATAATCATCAAAACACACCCAAATTTGTTGCGTCCAGGGGTTATTAGATAGTTGTTGTTCACTGAGATATTGAACCAGATGCTGTTCTGTGATTGCTTGTTTTTTTTGGAGCTGATGTTCAAACCGCTGCCACCACTGTTGGAATTTCAAAGTTTGAGGGGTGATGTGAAATTCAGGTAAATCTGGTTTGATTTGCCAGTTTTTGCAGCGCGTCCAGGCAGAAATTACAGCATCTAATAAGCCTTCATTACATCCTAAGGGACGAGTTGAATCAATAGTCTCCCGCCACAAAAAACGGATTTGGTGTGCATTTAATAAGATTGGGTACTGGTGATGAGGCTTTTGATATCTTAAGGTTTGAAACAGCTGCTGTAAAAAAGCAGAATAAGAAAAACAAAGGGGTTTATCAAGACAGGCTTGACCTTGGTATTTAAAATAATCATCTAAGATTTGGTTGCTTAAACGATTATTGGGCGTAATGATAACAAAGCCTTGCTTGAGTTTTTCTAGCAAGTGAAGACGTTGTGCGTTCATGAGACTGGCTCTGCTTCTAAGACGTATAATAAAACTGGCACATCTTGTCCAGATTGTTGTCTTGCTGTAACCCGTTTTTGTTGTAAGACTTTAAAATGATAATGAGAGATGAGTTGCTGCAGATAGCTTGGATGATGACTAAAACGTGCATTTTTTTGCAGTTGCCAGGGCGCATCATCGCTGATTTCGATATTAAAAATAAAAAGCCCCTGTGTGCATAAGCGTTCATGAATGAGTTTAAATAGGGTGTCGAGTTCTCCCATATAAGGTAACACGTCTGCACTGACAATGAGATGATACTGGCTAGGATCATTGTTTAAAAATTGAATTAATTCGGATTCCATGAGGGTGTCATAAATATTCTTTTTTTCAGCCTGCTTGAGCATTTTTTTGGAGATGTCTATGCCGCTTAGTGTGTTACTGACATTGCGCAGCACAACACCTGTTAATCCGGTGCCACAGCCGAGATCAAGCGTGTGTTCACTCGGCGTTTTTAAAAATTTCTGAATTGCTTCAGCAATCAAATCTGGTAATGCATAATGTAGCGTTTGGTTTAAGTGCTGATCGTAATATAACGCATAATTATCGAAAAGATGACGTGCATATTCAGGGCAGGCATCGGTTTTTACATGCCCTTGGAGTGCGTTTAGCATGAATTGACAAGCGGGATCATCTGGATTAATTTCGTGGGCTTTGGTTAATAAAGCGCTTGCTTGATCGCGTTTTTCCAGTCGAGTATGAATCGCAGCTAAATTGACTAAAGAGGAAAAATGATTTGGGTTGTGTTTGAGCAGGGTTTCAAAATGGATCATCGCTTCTTGAATGTGTCCTAATGTCATTTTGGCAACACCGATATTGTAAAGATATTCGATGTTATTTGGATAGGTTTCCAATAATACTGAATAATGCGTTAATGCGTTTTCAAAGCGATCATGGTGAATAAACGTCGCTGCCAAATTATTTCTTGCATCTTGATTGTCATGATCCAAGGCCAGTGCTTTGGTAAAATAATCAATGGCTTGTTGTCCACGATCTCGCTTGAGTTGAATCACACCAAGATTAATTAATGTATCAACGTGTTCTGAATTGATAAAGAGGACTTCTTCAAAGGCCTGCTCAGCTTCGTCGAGTTGATTTTGATCTAAATAGAGCACGCCGAGATAAAAGTAGGCTTGTAAATGTGTGGGGTTTAAAGCAACAACATTAGAAAATTGGGTGATTGCGGCTTGTTTTTTTTCATGATTTAAGAATAATAACCCGAGATGATAATGGGCTAGAGTGAAGTCTGGTGCGGTATGGACGGCAAGTCGATAACAATTAAGCGCACGTAAGTAATCGTTTGCTGATGCATACAAACTGCCTAAATTGTTATAGGCTTGTGCATAGCTTGGATTAATTTGAATTGCCTGTTGGTAATGTGCCTCTGCTTTTGCAAAATCGCCTTGTTTTTTATAAGCATTTGCGAGGTTGTTATGCAAATAAGCATCATCAGGCGCTTGCATGAGTGCTTGTGAAAAGCATTCAATCGCAAGGTTCATATTGCCTTGTTCTGCATGGGTGAAAGCTTCAAGGCATAACTGATTGAGATCTTGACTCATATTGGTTTTTTCTGATGATGCTTAATCAATTCATAGCCATCTTCTTTTTTTAATTTTAAAAAAATTAAATTAGAAAATAAAGTCAGTAATCCGATAATGATAAATGTCTGTTGAAATGTTTTTAGGGTTAATGAAGATTCAGAGATATGAGCAGTTAATATTTGAATAATAATGGCGGTAATGGCTACACCAAAGCTCTGTGCTAATTGTTGAATGGTGCTCATAATACTCGTTGCAGAACTGATTTCGGTTTCTTGAATATTGGCATAAGCCAATGAATTCATAGCAGTGTACTGTAATGCGATTAAAAATCCATATAGGCCCGTTAAAACACTAATCATTACAAGAGATGTCGTCGCCTTAACCTGGGAAAACAAACAAAGTGAAACAGCAACTGCTGTGGTATTAATAAGTAAGAGTCTTTTGTAACCAAAAAAGCGCAAGATGTAAAGAGAAAGTGGTTTAATAAGTATAACGCCAATGGCAATGGGGGCGAGTAATAACCCAGATTGCTGCGATGAATATCCTAGTCCAATTTGAAACAGCAAGGGCAGTAAAAAAGGCGCTCCGCCAAAACCGATACGTGCGATGAGATTTCCAATGACGGCAATTCGAAAGGTTTTAATTGAAAATAAGAGTGTGTTAACAATGGGATAAGGTTTATGACGTGAGTGGATGCGATAGATAATAAATAAAATGCAAGAGCATATAATCATCCAGATAGAATATATTAAGCTCAGATCGGATTCACTGACGAGAGATAAACCTAAGGTAAAGAGCGCTAAACCGCTTCCGAAAAGAATAAACCCAATTCGATCTAATGCATGTGTCGGTTTAGGTGGGATGTGTGGCAGGAGTTTGATTGCAAGCGCAATGATTAAAAAGCCGATGGGGGCGTTTACCCAAAAAATCCAGCGCCAAGAAAAATGATAAGCAATCACACCACCGATTAACGGACCAAGCATCATGCCCAATGAAGCAATCATGACCACAATACTCATTTTAGAAATGATTTCATGGCGCTCACAAATACGAATAATAATCAGTCGACCAATGGGTAAGGTTAGAGACCCCCCAAGCCCCTGCATGATGCGTGCTAAGATGAGTTCAGTGAGGTTTTTCGTGCATCCACAAACGATTGAACCTAGGGTAAATAGTGCAATCGCACTCATAAAAACTTTTTTAATGCCATATTTATCAGCGATCCATCCACTAATTGGGATGAAGATTGCGAGACTTAAAAGATAGCTAATTAATGCTAACTTTAGATCGATAGGGTTGACATGTAAACTTTTGGCCATGGCGGGAATGGCAGTATTAATCACTGTTGTGTCAATGGTTTCCATAAACATGGCCAAAGCGA
>CAMDJY010000016.1 GCA_945901145.1 Legionella genomosp. 1
GATTCTCTCACCCAATTGAATATATTTTACCTGAAGGCGTGTCTGCCGAAACCCCAACGGTAACTTCTATTGTTTTAACAGGAATTGATAAACAGCGCGTTGGTCAAGTTGCATCTGAAATCAGAGCTTTTAGACCGCCAGAACCTTACAAAGGTAAAGGCATTAAGTACGCTGGAGAAGTCATTATACGCAAAGAAGCCAAAAAGAAATAAGGTGTAAATAATGAATAAAAAACAGTCACGAAATCGACGAGGATTAAAAACAAAAGCTGTGATTAGACATCATTCTAACCGACCTCGTTTGGTTGTTTATAGAAGTGGCGTTCATATCTACTCACAAATTTTGGTTCAAGGTGAAAAAGGCGATCAAGTTATCGCTTCTTGCTCAACCCTGGATAAAATTTTACGTCCTGAATTAAAGGGTAATAAGTGTGACCAAGCATTCGAAGTAGGTAAATTACTTGCATTACGTGCTAAAGAGCGTGAAATAGTCGATGTGGCTTTTGACCGTGCTGGGTATAAATATCATGGTCGGGTAAAAGCATTAGCAACTGGTGCGCGCGAAGGCGGATTGAATTTTTAAGGAACAGTTATGGCATTTGATGATTCAACAAAAACAGACGGGTATCAAGAAAAATTAGTATCGGTCACACGAACTGCAAAAGTAGTTAAGGGCGGTCGCGTATTTGGTTTTGCTGTACTCGTTGTTGTTGGCGATGGTAAAGGTAAAATAGGTTTTGGTCGTGGTAAAGCAAGAGAAGTACCAATTGCAATTCAAAAAGCAATGGATCAAGCCAGAAAAAATATGGTTTATGTACATTTGGCTGGCAAAACAATCCACCATAAAATCAACTGGCAGTATGGTGCTTCAAAAATATTTATGGCTCCTGCCCCAGAAGGTACCGGAATCAAGGCAGGTGGAGCCATGCGTGCTGTTCTTGAAGTACTTGGTGTTCAGAATATATCTGCCAAAATTATTGGATCAGCAAACCCAAGTAATATTGTTAGAGCAACAGTGGGAGCGCTTACAAATATAGCTACACCTGAATACGTAGCTGCCAAGCGTGGCAAATCAGTTGATGAAGTAACGGCGGGCTAATATGCATAAACAATTAAAGATCACTTTGGTAAAAAGCTTAATCGGTCGCTTGCCAAAGCATATACAAATTGCCAAACAGCTTGGCTTAAAAAAGATGAACAGCAGTGTTGTCCATGAAGACAACGCATCTATCCGCGGTATGTTAAATATTATCGGATATCTTTTAAGTATCGAGGAGACAGTATAATGCATCTTAACACTTTATCCCCAGCAGCTGGGTCAAAGCATAACCCAAAGCGTGTTGGTAGAGGCATAGGTTCTGGTCTTGGAAAAACGAGTGGACGTGGTCATAAGGGCCAAAAAGCACGTGCAGGTGGTTTTCATAAGATTAATTTTGAAGGCGGTCAAATGCCCATTCAAAGAAGACTTCCCAAAATGGGATTTAAATCTCGACTTGCCAAAATTACTGATGAAATTACCCTGAGCGAACTCGCGCAGCTTGATGCACAAATTATCAATCTAGATGTCGTTAAAGCCGCAGGGCTTGTAAGCAAATCTATACACTTTGTGAAGATTATTTTATCTGGTGAAGTAAATAAAGCAGTTCACGTGCAAGGTTTGAGAGTTACTCAGGGTGCGAGAAAGGCAATTGAAGAACTTGGCGGAACGATAGAAGCTTAATTATGACTCATCAAAAACAACAATCAAAACATTCTGTCGGTGGTCTAGCTGAGTTAAAAGCTAGACTTTGTTTTGTTTTGATTGGAATTTTGGTTTATCGCCTTGGGGCACATATCCCTGTTCCTGGCTTAGACCCACAGCGTCTCGCTGCTTTTTTCACCGAACAACAAAATACAATCTTCGGATTATTTAATATGTTTTCTGGTGGTGCTCTATCTCGCGTGACTGTTTTTGCTATTGGAATTATGCCTTATATAACGGCATCTATTATGACACAATTGTTTTCTATGGTGCTTCCATCTCTTGAGCAGCTAAAAAAAGAAGGTGAAGCAGGACGTAGAAAGATAAATCAATATACACGTTACCTTACCTTAATTTTGTCTATTTTTCAATCATTTGGCATGACTCGATGGCTAGTAGCTCAACATATTGCATTAAATCCTGATATTTCATTTTATACTATATCAGTAATAACGCTCGTGACCGGAACCATGTTTCTCATGTGGCTTGGTGAACAAATGACCGAGAATGGTGTAGGCAATGGTATATCCCTATTAATTTTTTCTGGGATTGTTTCCAGCATGCCGAATGCGCTTGCCTCTGTATTTCAGCAAGTTAAAGAAGGCCAAATGCAGGTTTTAACTTTGTTAATTGTTACACTTATCGTTGTCTCAGTGACTGCTTTTGTTGTATTCGTCGAACGAGGGCAACGTAGAATCCGTGTGAACTATGCGCAGAGAACTCAAGGACGTAAAGTCTATGCAGCACAGACTAGTCATTTACCCTTAAAGATAAACATGTCTGGTGTTATTCCACCCATTTTTGCATCAAGTATTATTTTATTGCCTGCTACTATTGCTCAATTTTTTGGTCATGGCAAAGGTATGGATTGGCTTGCTGACATTGGCATGGCACTATCCCCAGGTCAGCCGTTGTATCTTATCGTTTATGCTGTAGCTATTTTATTTTTTGCTTTTTTCTATACTGCTTTGGTATTTAATCCTAAAGATACAGCTGATAATTTAAAGAAGTCAGCAGCTTATATCCCAGGGATACGCCCTGGCGAACAAACATCTAATTATATAGACGGCGTTATGACACGCTTGACTCTAGCGGGATCACTTTATTTGGTATTGGTATGTTTACTACCACAGATTTTAATGTATGCCTGGCATGTGCCATTTTATTTTGGTGGAACTTCGTTATTGATTATTGTTGTAGTTATCATGGACTTTGTTGCTCAGGTGCAAGCGCACATGATGGCGCAGCAATATGAGTCTTTAATGAAGAAATCAAATTTCAAAGGGACCAAACTTCCTGGTCTATTATGATTGTTATTGGAGTATATCAATGAAAGTAAGAGCATCAGTAAAGCGTATATGTCGTAATTGTAAAGTCGTTAAGCGCAGCAGAACTGTTAGAGTTATCTGTAGTGATGGACGTCATAAACAAAGACAAGGTTAATTTGTTGCTTGATTTTAAAGCGTGATCCTTGTATGCTTCTGTCCCTCTAAGAGATAGTTGTAGCAAGTTTAAATAATTCGGAGAAATGAATGGCTCGTATAGCAGGTGTTAATATTGCAGATCACAAACATCTTGTGATTGCCCTAACCTCAATCTACGGTATTGGCAGACCAACTGCGTTAAAATTATGTCAACAAACCGGAATTGAACCTGCAACTAAAGTTGCACAATTATCAGAGCAGGAGCTCGAGGCGTTACGTACCCAAATCGCAACGATTACTGTTGAAGGTGATTTACGTCGTTCAGTCTCAATGAATATAAAACGTTTGATGGACTTAGGCTGTTATCGGGGATTGCGTCACCGTCGAGGTTTACCTTTACGTGGCCAGCGCACGAAGACCAATGCGAGAACGCGAAAAGGTCGTCGTAAGAGTAATGTATGATTTTTCATGTAGGAACATAAGATGGCTATAAGTAAGGCTAAGCAACAAAAAGTTAGGAAAAAAGTCAAACGCATAGTAACTGATGGTATTGTTCATGTTCATGCGTCTTTTAACAATACGATTGTCACATTTACAGATAGACAAGGTAACGCTTTATGCTGGGCAACGTCTGGTGGTTCAGGCTTTAGAGGTTCTAGAAAAAGCACCCCTTACGCTGCTCAAATTGCGACTGAACGAGCTGCTGCAGTTGCTAAAGAGTATGGAATGAAGTCTGTTGCTGTTTTTATTCATGGTCCCGGCCCTGGTCGTGAGTCAACGATCCGTGAGCTGATTTCACAAGACTTTAAAATAGTAGAGATTACCGATGTAACCGGAATTCCACATAATGGTTGCAAGGCGCCGAAAAAACGTCGCGTATAAGATTTAGGAGTTATTCAATGGCTAGATATCTTGGTCCAAAATGTAAACATTCACGACGTGAAGGTAAAGATTTATACCTTAAAAGCGGTTTTCGTGATTACAAGTCAAAATGTAGATCAGAAAAACTTCCTGGTCAACATGGTGACAAGCGCCCACGTTTAAGTGATTATGGTTTGCAGTTACGTGAAAAACAGATGATACGTCGTTTGTATGGTGTTTTAGAAAAGCAGTTCAGAAACTATTATGCTAAAGCTGCACGTCAAAAGGGTGCAACTGGTGAAAATTTAGTATTGCTTTTAGAGCAACGATTAGACAATGTTGTCTACCGCATGGGTTTCGCAAGTACCCGAGCTGAAGCTCGTCAATTAGTGACTCATAAGGCCATACTAGTTAACGATGAACTAGTCAATATCCCATCTTTTTTAGTGAAGAAAGGTGATAAAATTTCTGTTCGTCAAAAAGCTAAATCACAAGGAAGAATTGTTGCGGCAGTCGCTCTATCTGAGCAACGTAATCCATGTGATTGGATTACAGTAGATACTTCTGCGTTTACAGGGACTCTCTCTTCGCTACCGAGCTTAGAAGATTTATCCGGTTATTTTAACGTAAACTTAGTTGTAGAACTTTACTCTAAGTAAGACTGGAGGCATAACCCAATGTATACAGATATTAACGAAATGCTTACCCCCAAGGTTCTTAAAGTGCACTTTGATACCCTAAATCAAAGCCGTATCGTACTTGAACCTTTAGAGCGCGGTTTTGGTCACACACTTGGTAATGCCTTGCGTCGAATTTTAATCTCATCTATGCCTGGTTCTGCTATTACTGAAGTTGTGATAGAAGGCGTTCTTCACGAATATAGTACTATTGAAGGCGTCGAAGAAGACGTTGTCAATATTTTATTAAACTTAAAAGATGTTGCTATTCGCATGTCCGTAGGTCAAACCGCTACCTTAACTCTTATAAAAGAAGGTCCAGGACAAGTTACTGCAGGCGATATTCAATTAACTCATGGGGTTGAATTACTTAACCCTGAATTAGTTATTGCTAATTTAAATGACCGTGGTCGTTTAAATATGGTCCTTACAGTCGAAAAAGGTATTGGTTTTCATTCAACAGACACATTTGTAAGACATTTAGACGATGAAACTTTAAATAAATCTGTCGGCAAATTAAAAATTGATAATACTTTTTCACCTGTTAAAAAAGTTTCCTACACCGTTGAAAATACTCGTGTTGAAAATCGTACTGATCTTGATAAACTAACGATTGATTTGCATACCAATGGTACGCTTGATCCAGAAGAAGCCATTCGTATTTCAGCAAGTATTTTGCAGCGACAATTACATGCTTTCGTTGACATGAAATTTGAAGAGTCACAACTAGATAGTAAAGAATCACATCAATTTGATCCTGTTTTATTGCGTCCAGTTGATGATTTAGAATTAACCGTGCGTTCTGCAAATTGCTTAAAAGCTGAAAATATTTTCTTTATAGGCGATTTAGTTCAAAAATCAGAAAACGAATTATTAAAAACACCAAATCTAGGTAAGAAATCATTGACTGAGATTAAAGATGTGTTAGCAACACGTTCCCTTTCACTCGGCATGAAACTTGAGAATTGGCCGCCTGAAAACCTCGGCGAATAATCATTAGGAGTCTTTTTTATGCGTCACCGTAATATCGGTCGGCATTTTAGCCGGACCAGTAGTCACCGTAAGGCCATGTTTTCTAATATGTGCACTTCCTTGATCGAACATGAATTAATTAAAACAACTTTGCCGAAAGCCAAAGAATTACGCCGTTACATAGAACCTTTAATTACTGTCAGTAAATCAGATTCTGTTGCCTCACGTAGACATGTATTTGATCGCTTACGTTCCAAGAGCGCAGTTGGAAAGCTATTTACGGTTCTTGGACCTCGTTACGTTGAGCGTCCTGGCGGTTATGTTCGGGTATTAAAATGTGGTTTTAGACCAGGTGACAACGCACCTATGGCAATAATCGAGCTTGTTGATCGACCCGTTGAATTAGAAACCGAAGAAGATACTAAAGACGAAGAAATAGTCTCTTGATATGATTTTAATACCATTTTATTAAGCCCGTAAGGGCTTTTTTTATGTGTAGCATATTCATTTAACGTTTATAGTTGGTCTTATTTTCTGTTAGTTCTCCCTTTGATTCTATATTTTCGTCATTACTTGATTTGTCTGATTTTGTAGTGTATCCCTCGGGGCTTGAATCATCTTCGAATTCGTTACGCCAATAATTATCATATTCAAGATCATAAGCTTGAACTAGTATATCTAAGCCTTCTAGATCGTTTCTTAACTCGCTGACGTCGAGTTCGCAAGGGGCGACTATTTGAATAAACACTAATGCTTTCAGCGTGTTGATTGTGTTTTTATGCGTTCTATGTCCGCTCCAGTATGCTGCTATTGCTTCATCATCTGCGCGCCAAATCTTAAGACTTTCAATGCTTTTACTACGAAGTCTGCCATCTGGAGTAACGATATCTGTGTTGATGAGTCGGAGCGCCATTCCGATATCTACACAGTAGACTTTACCATGATCATCAGTAATGAAATTTTTTTTGACTGTGGCATCTATAACAATTCTGCCGGCATAATTATATATATCAATGACCGCATTTCTAATTTCTTCATCAGTTGATTGTTGCCCTTCAATGTAGTTGGATACCCAACCCTCTACGCCTGCTATGGTTTCAACTTTAGCCGGATGAAATAACCCTGATTTGATTTCCTCAGCATAAATTTCGTTCCATACTCTAACAGAACGCACCGGGCTATCGGCAGTTAGGCTTGGATGTTTTTGAACTTTGAAAACACTATGTCCATCTGGGCTTCTAAAGACTAGATTGTAGGTACCGGCTCCTATAAGTTCCCAACCTAAAGCCTTAAGTTTTTCCGTTGTTTCCTTGGTGTCGATATGATAGTAACGTTTCATTTTTTACTTCCAAAATAAAACAATTACTATAATATTGGACTATTTGTACAAATTTACTTCTTTTTGATTTTCAGAACCCTCTTCCTCGGGTACAAACAAGCATTCTATATAACCTTGATCTTCTTTATAGCTATTTATGGTAAATAGCAATTTGGGTAGGAATACGTGCTGAATTGCTTGCGAGAATTGTTTTATTTCAGTACATCTGAAATCGAATTCTGTATTTGCAGAATACCCGCCACTGATGGGATTCCACCACAGAATATTGCCCTTATTAAATTCAATTTCTCCACCCATTAATGGCTCATTTTTAATTGTTATTTCTTTAGGGCCCCCGTATTTGCTTGCAAGGCGGGTGATAAGTTTTCTCATAAGATGAATTTTGCCATGGTTTGATTCTCTATCACCATATTCTTGTTTATTATCCGGACCTGCTTCTGGTATATATGTTGTTGAATGCAATAATAGGTATTGAACATTTTCATCAGTTTCATCTTCGTATAGTAGAAAAGCGTATAGGCCTGATAATAATTCTATTTCTTCAACCTCTCTACTTAAAAAGATCTGTGGTTCGATAAAAATTTCATCAATGTCGAATTGCTTTGAATTGATGAGCGCTGTTGTATTCACTGCAAATCTTACATCATTCTCTATCAAGGTTGTTTGTCTCGTATCTATGTATGGAGGTAATGCTATGGACCTTGTTACAGCGTGGCTTGATGTCGGCGTTCTGGATGTCGAAAGGTCCCTAGAAGAAGACATCCATGATGCTGTAGGTGTTGTTGGCGGTGAGTCAAATAAGGGATTAGCTGTGTATAACTCTTCTAGTTTCTCTCCACGATCTTTGCTTTCCGCTGCTGTGGAAATCTCAGGTATGTTTATTTTTGCTTGGCTAAATAAACTTGCCATTGATCGATGAACAAATGATGAAGCATGAGTTGATATCACCTTTTGTGATAGTGTTCGATTGCGTCTTGGCGTTCTTGACTGTGATAGGGAGTTTGAGATTGAAGATGTCGGACTTGTTGGTCTTGAGTCGTTGGATGCATGCATTTTGTAAAAACTTCTTGAATAAGAATCTTTACTATCTGATGCGGTGGAGATTGGGGTGAAAGCCTTTTGATTTGTTGGTATTCGTTTTAAAATCAATAAAATGCCTACATTCGGCAAATTTGGAGAATGGTCATGATTACGAACATAGTAATTATTTTTTTTCAAAAAAATCCTTGTTATTTAATTTTGGCTTAGAATTAAATTCAACCTGAGCTTGGCGATGATCCATTGCTGCTGTTTTCAAATTTAGGTGTGCCGGATTGTAGCGCTTGTAACAGCATAATTGATGAGGTTAATAATTGTCGTTCTTCTTGTTGGCGATTTAAATACAGCTGATAATTGATTTCCGCAAGTAAGACTGCAATTTCTTTTTGTACAGTTGCAGAAGAAGCATTATTAATTTTATCAATCCACTGTTCTTGTTGATTGTTTGGTGAATATAACCGCCTGGTTGCCATTTGAAACTCACTGAGGGCTTGGCTGGTTGGTGAGGAAGATGATTGGTCTGTGCTTTGTGATGAAGAATCTTGTGATTTTTGTTGTGGCATGCGCCTTGCTAATATGGCATAAAGATTACTAAGTGCTACTGAGTTTTCAGCGGCATAGGTGCGTAAATCTGACAAATAGCTGGTAATATTTGCTTGTGCATTATTTTTATCGTTGATGCTTGTCGTGGGGTCAGTGCTGGTCGCGGTGGTATAGGCTTGTTGATAGGCTTGGACTGTAGGGAGGTTAATTGGATTGACGCCTCGACTCACATAGCGAATAAAATTAGCTGCCTCTTGAATTTGATTGTTGGCAGTGAGCCCTTTGGTGGTATCAACTTGTTGCTCATTGCTGCCGCCAGATGTTTGTGTTTGTTGTGTTGTATATAACAAAGGGCCAACCAAGGTGTTGCCATTCAATTGTGGCAGTACAGATTGATTATAGGAATAGGTAAAAGCTTTTAAATAATCTGGAACACTGCCAATGACATTTTTATTTACGCTGGTATTATAAAGATAATTACAATCATTTACCCAGGCTGTAAGATCATTATTCATGCAATAGGAATAGTCAGGTGTGGTTAAAATATTGAGTGTGGCTTGACTGACTGGATCATTTTGATACGTGGGTTGGTCGATTAATACGTTAACAGTGACAGAATCGCTATTGCTCGAGGTGGTGTTATAAGCCGTTGGTGATTCAAATGTATAATTACTCAGGCTATTTAACGATGAATATGATGAATTAGTCGGGACAAAAGCCGAAAAAGCTTCGCTAATTGCATTGACAGGAATGGCGCCTAGCAACGTCATCAGTGCTGAACGTTGGCTAAGCTTGGTTGCGCTAATATCTAGTAGGGCGCTATATGGTTCGTCACTTAGCACGGTGGTTAGATCGTAGCCTAAATAAGCCCCGAGGTTGGTGAGTAATGCATCCGTTGCTTCACTCCCTTGGGGGGCCGCCACTTCTGCAGTGATCGCTCTGCTTAGTATGGGCTTGACTAAGCATGATGTGGTGATGGCTAAGATGCATAATAGGTGTTTCATTGATCGTCTCCTTCCAGTGCGCGTGCAATCAGTTTGCGTCTTTGTTCGGAAAATGTTCTTGATAATAGTCGTAAACGTTCAAAAACAATGTTGCGTTTTAGAAAAAAACCAGCGGGATCATATGCATTGGTGCTATTTTCTTCAGCATGAACCAGAATTTTAGAAGCACTGCCAGGATGCACGATATCGAGTGCCTGAAGTAGACGTAATCCCCTGCCAGTTTTGATATATGCAATTAAACGAATAAAATTATCTGATTCAGCTAATTTATTTAAATCAATCGATGAGATATCATCTAGTTCATTGCCAAGTTGATGAATTGCAGCTTCAAGTTGTGGATCGCCGTCAGGGGTCCAGTCTTCTACACTTTCCATGAACGTAATGACACGATAAATCATAGGATCTGGGTATTCAAACCAGTATTGTGAACAGGCATCATGACTAAGATCAGGCATATTTTACTCTTTTTTTACAATTTGGAAGTTGAGAAGTCTTAAGACTACTATCTATTCTCAACTATTATGTGATATTAAAAACAAAAGTCCATGGGATCATCGTAAAAATTATGCAAAATACTGAAAAACGGGGTTTTATTGGGACGATAAAGCAAATTTTTAACGTTCGGGTGTGGTCAGATGCCGATCGCGTGAAATCTTACGCCTATTATATTATGAATACTGTCAAATTACTGTTTATTCCTCAAGCGCCGAAAATGGAAATTGAAACTTTTAAAGAGGCACAGCAAAGGTTAAATCTGACTGATGAACAACTGGAACTTCGTAAGAATGCTTTGTATCGGCTAAGTTTAGTGATGTTTGTTTTTGGTACTTGCGTGTTTTTTTATGCAATCTACCAACTGCTCTATGGTCGAATTCCAGGACTAGTGCTCACACTTGCTATTATGAGTGTGGTTTTTGTACTCGGATTTCGCTACCACTTCTGGTATTTCCAAATTAAAGAAAAACGGTTGTGTTGTACGCTTGCCGAATGGTTCAAGCATGGTTTGTTGGGAGAGAAACGATGATAAATAGTTGGTTGTGGATGCTCCTCCTAAGCCTCTTTCCTATGTTCGCGTATGCTGATACTGCATTTACGACGAATTCAAGTATGAGCTTTACCCCACCGGCCGGGGATAATTCTATTATTTTTTTAGGCAATATTTTTGGCGTGGTTGATGGCGTGTTGCATGGCTCTGGCAGTCAGATTATGGGGACCATGCTTGGTGTATTTAACTCGGCTGTGATTGCTTTAGGCGGCATTGTAATCATTTATATCGTCATCGTTTCAACCATGAATACTGCCCAAGACGGTGAGATGCTCGGGCACAAATGGTCATCGATTTGGATTCCTGTTAGGACTATCATCGGTCTGTCTTTTTTAATTCCCAAAGCATCTGGTTATTGTATGATGCAAATTTTTGTCATGTGGGTGGTGGTTCAAGGGGTCGGTGTTGCAGATAAAATCTGGGGAGCGGCCTTGGATTATCTAAACCGCGGTGGGGTGATTATTCGAGCCAATATGACACCGGTGACCTCGATGGATGCAGGTAATCGGTCAATCGCAACGGGTGCCTCGGTGATATTATACGGTCAAGTCTGTATGTTGGGGATTCAGACTCAACTTGAAAATATGCGCAATCAGTATCTTGATCAGGCCAATCGTAATACCGGACCTTGTGCTGGCACCCCTTCGCAGATGATGCAAAATTTTTGCAATACTTCAGTGCCTGATTTTATTAATACGGTTGACCCTACAGCTGTGCAAAGTGCCGCGGATAGTGGTCTATCAGCTCCGTCCTCTTACTCAGTGAATATGCCTAATTTTAGCTCAGGCTCTCTCTTCGCCTCTTTGAATGGTATTTGTGGACAGATTCATTGGAATGCTGTGGATACGAGTACTTTAACGACCAATACGGTGAGTACTAATGGCACCCAAACCCAAACGTCTGTGATTTCTTCGTTGTCACAGAATGATTTGGATACGGTGAAAATGACCCGTTCAATCGCTATTTCACAGATGTACACAACGCTCGCCGCTGTTGCGCGCATGATGGTTGATAATGACCCACAAATTACGGTCAGCAATCAAAATAATGCCGCAACTAATGTCTCATCGGTCGCTAAAAATCAATTTGGGGTCCCGTTGTCAGCTTCACTGAGCTTGTGCGCGGGCACGCAAGATACTTGTACTTTTTGGGGGGCTGATCCGAATGGTCCATCCTCTTCTTCTGTATTGCTGCAAGGAACGGAATTTCAGGGAGCAATTTCTGATTATAATGCGGTGATGGCGCCGACATTAAATTTGATGAATCAGGCAAAATACGCTTCTGCGGCTAACAGTGCGCGCGAGTTTATTCAAAAATCTAAACAAACAGGTTGGATTTTGGCAGGCAGCTACTTCTTTGATTTAGTCAAGTTGAATGGATCTGCGATGCCTTCGAGTACGACAGACCAAGGGTCTGGTTTAGATAAAAGCAAATTTGATATCAGTAAAATGACTTCAGCTTTTGGTTCGAATAATACCTGTACCTCGGATTACGCTGATTTATGTACTTATTTAAACAAAGACTCTTCAAAAATCGCACAAGTTGAAAATTTGATTGATGGATCGGCACAAAAACAAGTGAATATGCCAAATTTGAGCTCAACCACCTTTCCCGTGCTCACCGGATCGCAAGCATCGACTGTTTTTGGTTATGTTGATAATGCAATGAATATTGATTTACCAGAGCAGGTTGGTCTTACAGGCCCTACTATTAAGCTTGAAGTGGCTAATTTAAATTTTTCACCAACTTGGACGATGCCAAGGCGGCATTTTTCAGGATATATCATTAATGCCAAACCGTTGTTCTCGGTTTCATACCAAGATGTTTTTGGTTTTCTTTGGAATGATATTTTGTTAGCTTTTTCCAATATTTTCCTGGGAGTAATTACCGACGTCTTACAGACTCTTTGGCAGGTATTTATCATCTTACCGATTCAGGGATTTACTTACATTTTTGGAGAGGGCGTCAAAGCAATTTCAGCGCCTGGGGTGAATCCAATTATCGGGCTCGCTAATATGGGTA
>CAMDJY010000017.1 GCA_945901145.1 Legionella genomosp. 1
AAATAATCGCCATTTAAATTTAGCGTTGCAATGACATCATAATCTTCTGGTCTTAACAATATTTGTTGTAAAAATGCATCCGCAATCACATCTTTGATAATAATTATTTTACCTGTTTTCGGGTTTTTAAATGACATCCAAGGGCCACCTTCATAAGGCGTTGCGCCAAAGACCTGACGCGCAACATCATAGCCCCAATCTTTAAATGCCCCTTCAGTAAACTTCATAATGTTACCTTTATGCACTAAAGTCACTGACGACCTGTCGTTATCAATGGCATATTGGATTGCAGCTTTCACTAATCGCGTCGTTCCCTCTTGCGACACAGGCTTAATGCCAATGCCACAATGCTCTGGAAAACGAATTTTCTTCACACCCATCGTTTCACGCAAAAATTGAATCACCTGTTTAGCTTCCAGAGAATCCGCTTGCCATTCTATGCCGGCATAAATATCTTCTGAATTTTCACGAAAAATCACCATATCGGTTTTCCAGGGCTCTTTAACTGGACTTGGAACCCCCGTAAAATAACGCACCGGACGTAAACAGATATATAAATCAAGATCTTGTCGAATTGCAACATTTAAAGAACGAATACCGCCACCTACCGGCGTAGTTAAGGGACCTTTAATCGAAACAACAAACGCTTTCATGGCTTCTAAAGTTTCTGCAGGTAACCATTGATGTTCGCCATAAAATTTAACAGCTTTTTCACCAGCATAAATTTGCATCCAAGCAATGCGTTTTGTATCGCCATAAGCCTTGTGAACCGCAGCGTCAACCACGGCAATCATAGCCGGTGTGACATCAACACCAATCCCATCACCCTCGATATAAGGAATAATCGGATGATTGGGGACGTTCAATGATCCGTCATGATTAAGGGTAATCGCTTGGCCTTCTGCTGGAATAGTTATTTTATCAGTTTGCATCATGGTGGGACTCCGAGTTTTGAACGAAATAAAGAACATGATACCATGGTCATCTGTAGATTCCCAAGCACCTAATACCCGAGTAAACATGGTTTATTGCATAGGTTTAACCGGTACCGTAGCAAGTGGCAAATCAACCGCCGCGGCTTTCTTTGCCGCCCAAGGAATCGCCATCCTAAGTGCCGATGATTACGCAAAGTGCTTAGTCATGCCTGGAACACAAGCTTTGCAAGAAATTAGAACACATTTTGGAGAGGAGATCTTACGTCCGGATGGCACACTCAATCGTCGCAAACTTCGCCAACGGATCATTGCTCTGCAAGCGGATCGAGAATGGTTGAACGCATGTTTGCATCCACGCATTCGAGATAAAATGACCGAGGATCTAAAAAATATCCAAACCGCTTATTGTGTGATTGAAATTCCATTACTCACCCAGCGAGAACACTACCCCTATTTAAATCGGATATTATTAATTCAAGCGCCACAAGAACAACAAATTCAACGCCTAATAGCAAGAGATCATTGTTCTTATGATGAGGCAACAGCACTCCTAGCCACGCAACCCCACCATGAAATTCACGTATCATTAGCTGATGATATTATCCAAAATGATCAAGACTCAACGCTATTTATACAGCAATTAAATACTTTACATCATGACTATCTAAATTATTCTAAAGGCGCAAATAAATGATTAATATCAGATTCTGTTAGAGCTTCTACTGTACCCATCAACGCATCAGACAAAATGCTTTTAAATAATTGACGCTTCCTGGCTTGCATAGTCATCATTGCTTCTTCCACCGTTCCTGTGGTAATCAAACGGTAAACAAATACGGGTTTTTGTTGTCCAATCCGATGAATTCGATCCGTTGCTTGATCTTCAACAGCAGGGTTCCACCAAGGATCATAATGAATCACAGTATCCGCTTGAGTTAAATTTAACCCAGTTCCGCCTGCTTTTAAACTAACTAAGAAAATAGGTACTTCACCTGCTTGAAACCGACGAACTAAAGTTTGTCGATCTTGCGTTTTACCCGTTAATTTTAAATAAGCATATCGTCGGGCTACAAGTTCTTCCTCAATCAAAGCCAGCATCGAAGTAAATTGAGAAAAAACTAAAACAGAACGACCTTCATCCATGAGATTATCCAAAAGCTCCATACATGCTTCTAATTTTGCCGAAGAGTCATAGGCCATGGCAGCATCTGGTAAAGTCAATAAACGCGGGTCACAGCATACTTGACGCAGTTTTAATAATGCATCTAATAAAATCAGATGACTTTTTCCTAACCCCTGCTTCGCAATCGCCTGCCGTACTTCCCGTTCGGTACTCATCCTTATTGCTTCATAAAGATCGCGTTGTTTTCCTGTTAATTGAATTGCGCGGGTAATTTCTGTTTTTTTAGGCAATTCACACGCAACTTGATTTTTAGTTCGACGTAACAAAAACGGTTGGATTCTTCGAATTAACAATTGCTGACGCTCTTTGTCTTGATATTTTTCTATAGGATTTCTAAAAAATTGTCTAAACTGCTTTCGATCACCTAATAAACCAGGTGTTAGAAAATGAAACAATGACCATAATTCCCCTAAATGATTTTCAAGAGGCGTACCTGTTAAGCACAAACGATGTTGCGCTTGTAACTGTTGAATAATTTGACGCGTTTTTGTTTGTGTATTTTTTATAAATTGTGCTTCATCCAAAATAATATAATAAAAACAATAGTCTATAAACCGATTTTTATCCCGTTGAACCAATCCATAAGTCGAAATAATGACATCATATTGATCAAACTGATATTGAGAACGATCTTGACCATGATAAACCAGAACCTTTAAATTTGGGGTAAAGCGACGACACTCATCTAACCAATTACCGATGACACTTGTTGGCGCAATAATTAAACAAGCTTGTTGCAAACGATTTGCTTCTTTTTCATACTGTAATAAAGCTAGGGTTTGAATGGTTTTCCCTAGTCCCATATCATCAGCTAACACACCACCAAATCGACTCAGACGCAGACGTTGTAGCCAATTAAAACCTTGATATTGGTACTCTCTAAGCGTCGCCTGTAAACTTTTTGGAGCAGAAATATCAGGCAGGGACTCATGAGAAATTAAATGCTGTAGCATATGACGGAGTTGTTCTGTTCCCCGCCAACGAGCAGCAGTCGCTTTGATTGCTTGCTCGGCTTCTTGCATAAACAAAAGCTGATAACGCGTTAAATACAAAACATGTAAATCTTTCGTGACTTGAGGAATGCCCATATGCACTAATAACTCAATAAAAGGCTTCAAACGCAAAAACGGCACCTCAAGTGCTCGAGCATCTCCAATTGGTATACGAATCAATTTATCATCTGGCCAATGATCAAGATCACTCAAACCAAACTGCTCGATAAAAGAAATTACCCAAGCCACCAAACTAATTGATTTTCCATCAACCACAATCCCCAATTGATAAGAAAAAAAATCGTGCGATGAACCATCTGGATCACAGTCTGAATACCAAGTCACCTCATCAGCATCAATAATATCTTCAGGCACAAAAGAGAACACAGATGGGGTATCAAGCGGCTTAACTCGATATCTATCCTCAAATGCTGGAATAAGATCGAGTTTTTCACGCACCTCTAAAGAAAATAAACATGCTGCAACATGCTCACAATTGGTTTTTTTCTGACAGCTACACTGCGCTAACTGAGTCGGCCAGGTCTTAAAATCTAAAAATACATTATATATTTGCTGAGTCTTGCCCATGACCCGAGCTTTTAGCAGACCATCACTTAAACGAATCGTTAATACCTTGCCTTCAGATGAAAAAGCCTGTCCTTCTTGCAGAACAGGCTTTGAAAATATTTTCATCATCTGGGATATCGCACGAGCTAACATAGATAGGTTTGCGTCCTATGTATAGCGAATATCACCTTCATGCACTCATTAACAACTGATTGACACGATGCACAAAATCAACTGGATTCTCGAGTTGACCGCCTTCAGCCAGCAAAGCTTGTTGGAACAACACTATGACCCATTTTTCGAACAAAGCATCATCTTGAATATCATGTAACCGTTGAATCAATGGATGCGAAGGATTGATTTCAAAAATAGGTTGTGTTTTGGGCATCTTCTGACCACTCGCTTGCAAGATACGTTGCATTTCAAGACCCATATCATGGTCATCAGCAACCACACATGCTGGTGAATCGGTTAGACGACTCGTGACTTGAACGGCTTTCACACGATCACCCAGTACATCTTTCATATGTTTCAGCAAAGGCGCCATCTTTTCTTCTTCAGCTTTAAGTTCAACGTCTTCATCGTCTTTAAAGTCAACTTTACCTTTACTGATCGACTGCCATTGTTTACCTTCAAACTCACCCAAATAATTTACCAACCATTCATCAATGCGATCACTTAAAAGTAATACTTCAATTCCTTTTTTATTAAAAATTTCTAAATGTGGACTATGTTTAGCAGCATTGTAATTCGAAGCAGTAATATAATAAATTTTATCCTGACCTTCTTGCATACGTTGAACATACTCGGAAAGTTTAACAGTTTGTTGTTCCGAAGTACTTTTCGTAGTGGCAAATCGCATTAATGACGCCAAGGTTTCTCGATTTGAAAAATCTTCAACAGGACCTTCTTTCAAGACCAAACCAAACTCATCCCAAAACTTCTGATATGTTTCTGGTTCATTTTGACTCAATTTTTCTAACATTGAAAGAACACGTTTAGTACATGCTGCACGAATACTTTCTACTTGTTTATTGTCCTGCAATAATTCACGAGACACGTTCAGAGGTAAATCACTCGCATCGACAATGCCTTTGATAAAACGTAGATAACGTGGCAAAAATTGAGATGCATCATCCATGATAAAAACACGTTTTACATAAAGCTTTAAACCATTTTTAGCATCTTGCTGCCATAAATCATAAGGTGCATGCGCAGGAACATAAAGCAAACTAATATACTGCTGTTTGCCTTCGACGTGATTATGTGACCAAGTTAAAGGATCCTGATAATCATGTGAAATATGTTTATACAGAACTTTATAATCTTCATCAGAAATTTCAGATTTTTGTAAAGTCCAAAGCGCCGTAGCTTTATTAACAGTTTCTACTGTTTCAACTTTATCTTCACTTTTTTTATCACCCTCAGCTTCGGCTTCACTGGGCTTTTGCATCACGATAGGCCAACAAATATGATCAGAATATTTCGTAATTAATCCGCGAATGCGCCAATCACTTAAAAACTCTTTAACTTCTTCAGCTTTAAGGTGTAATGTGATACGAGTTCCACGAGATTCTTTAGGTTTATTCGCAATGGTAAATTCACCCTCACCCTGAGATTCCCAAATAATGCCCTCTTCTGGCAACGCCCCTGCCCGTCGACTTTCTACCACGACTTTATCAGCTACGATAAATGCAGAATAAAAGCCAACGCCGAACTGACCAATCAATTGTGAATCTCGGGCTTGTTCTCCTGATAATTGACTTAAAAATTCTTTGGTTCCTGATTTTGCAATCGTACCGAGATTTTCAATCGCTTCATCCCAAGATAATCCAATCCCGTTGTCTTCAATCGTCAAAGTTTTTAATGTTTCATTAAATTTGATGATAATGCGCAAATCAGAATCTTTTTCATAAAGACCTGAGTTTGATAACGCTAAAAATCGTAATTTATCGAGTGCGTCAGATGCATTAGAAATTAATTCACGTAAAAATATTTCTTTATTACTATACAAAGAATGCACTACCAAATGTAACATTTGTTTAACTTCGGTCTGAAAACCCATAGTTTGTTGTTTATTTGACATCGCTTTTAATCTCCTATTTCAACCTACATAGCCAATCTATCTGTCTATATAAGGCCTTATCTATAAATTTCAACCCCCAACACGTGCTCGAATCGTTTCCAAAGCCCACGCCATTCTCGCTAATACCCTTTGCTGACCTACTAATATCAACGTCTGATCAATGGCTGGAGACATTTTTGTGCCAGTAATGGCGACACGTAATGGTTGAGCAATTTTACCCATGTTCATTTCAAACAAAGCGCAAACGTCATCAATAACAGACTGCACAGCTTGTGCTTCCCAAATCGGTAATGCTTTAAAGCGTTCATGCAAAGCCATAAAAGGCTCCAGGACAACAGGTCGTAAGAATTTCTTAACTGCTTCGTCATCATGAATAATATTATCTTGATAAAAATATCGACTATTTTCAAACAATTCAACCAGCGTTTTACTGCGTTCAGCTTGCACATGGACCAAATCTTCTAATGCTGGGCCATGGGTAACATCAAGACCTTCCTGCTGAAAATGCCAAGCAAGTGCTTTGGCAACGCTTTGTGCATCATCAGTTTTTAAATAGTGTTGGTTCAGCCAATATAGCTTTTCATAATTGAACGTTGCAACGCCACGATTCACGTGCTGTAAGTCAAAATACCTTGCCATTTCATCTAAACTAAAAATTTCTTGATCACCATGTGACCAACCAAGACGTACCAGGTAATTTAACAAAGCATGCGGTAAAATGCCCATGTCTCTAAACTGTAAGACACTCACGGCACCATGGCGTTTGGAAAGACGCTTGCCATCTTCTCCTAAAATCATAGGAAGATGGGCAAATACTGGAATTGGTGCACCCAGTGCTTGGTATAAGTTAATTTGTCTTGGTGTATTATTAATATGGTCATCACCGCGAATAACATGCGTAATCTCCATATCCCAATCATCAATCACCACAGCAAAATTATAAGTTGGATGACCGTCTGATCGAATTAAAATCAAATCATCCAGTTCATGGTTATCTACCTGAATCTCTCCATAGACTTCATCAGAAAAAGCAACAATGCCCTCTAATGGATTCTTAAAGCGGATGACATAGGATTCACCATCTGCTGGTAATAAATTTTTATGCCGACAATGACCATCATATTTAGGCTTTTGTTTGAGCTCCAATTGCGTCTCACGCAGAGATTCTAAACGCGCCTTGCTACAGGTGCAGTAGTAAGCTTTTTCCTCTGCCAATAATTGTTCAGCAAGTGCCTGATAACGTGCATAGCGATCGGTTTGATAAATAGGACCTTCATCGTAATTTAATCCAAGCCAAGCCATGCCCGACAAAATCGCCTCCACCGACTCAGACGTTGAACGCACTTCATCAGTATCCTCAATCCGTAAAATAAACTGCCCCTGGTGATGCTTAGCAAACAACCATGCAAATAAGGCTGTTCGAGCCGAACCTACATGTAAAAATCCCGTTGGGCTTGGGGCAAAGCGCGTTCTAACACGCATAACGACTCCATTTACGATTATCACATAACTCTCTATAATACCTTATTTTTAAATCGAAGTGCATTAGAATCATAGGGAGAAGCGAACATGACTGTTAAACATGCAATTTACGCACAATCAGGTGGTGTCACCGCAGTCATTAATGCATCAGCTTGCGGGGTGATTCAAACAGCAAAAAACTACCCTGATAAAATCGGAACAATTTATGCTGCAAAATCAGGCATCATTGGCGCATTAAATCATGAGCTTATTGATACATCAAAAGAAGATGCGGCCAATATTGCAAAATTAATGCATACACCCTCCGGTGCTTTTGGTTCCTGTCGACATAAACTTAAACAGGACAGTGATGAATATGCGCGCTTAATCGACGTGTTTCAGGCACACAATATTGGATATTTTTTTTACAACGGTGGTGGAGATTCTCAAGATACTGCGCATAAAGTTGCTACGATGAGTGCGAAGATGGGTTATCCAATCACCTGCATTGGTATTCCCAAAACAATCGATAATGATTTACCATTTACCGACACCTGCCCAGGTTTCGGATCTGTGGCTAAGTATGTGGCCATATCAACCCTGGAAGCAGGTTTTGACGTTGCTTCTATGGCGGAATCATCAACAAAGGTATTTATTCTTGAAGTCATGGGACGCCATGCAGGTTGGATTGCTGCAGCCAGTGGACTTGCAGGCCAACATGCTTTCGAACCACCGCATATTATTTTATTTCCAGAGGTCCTCTTCCAGCCGCAAATATTTTTAGAACGTGTAGCACAAACAGTTAAATCTTATGGCTATTGTGTCATTGTCGTTTCCGAGGGCGTGCGTAATGAAACAGGTCAATTTTTAAGTGACGCGGGGGTAAAAGATGCCTTTGGACACGCGCAACTTGGGGGTGTAGCGCCGATATTAGCAAACTTAATCAAGCAACATTTAAATCTTAAATATCATTGGGCAGTTGCCGATTATTTACAACGTGCCGCTCGCCATATCGCCTCTCAAGTGGATGTCGATCAAGCCTATGCTTTGGGCAAAGCAGCAGTAGAATTAGCTGTCAGTGGTCACAATGCAATTATGCCAATCATCGTTCGAGAACAAGATTCACCCTATCTCTGGTCTATCAGTCATGTGCCTTTAGCCGATGTCGCAAACCAAGAAAAGAAAATGCCGCGAGAATATATAACAGAAGATGGCTTTGGAATCACCGATGCTTGCAGACGCTACCTCGAACCACTGATTCAAGGCGAAGCGTACCCGCCGTATATCAATGGCCTACCAGATTACGTGCGCTTAAAAAACGAACTGGTACGCCGAAAAGCTCAGGAAGCTTAAATGAAAGATGTCAGTTTAGGTTTTTTTCAAATCTCGGTAAAAATTTTCATGTACGCCGAGCGCAAGCAATATTCTATTGAGAGGATCCCATTCATAAGCTAACAGAAACTCCTGATGATGCATTTTAAATTTGTAAACAAACACACCGGCGAGATCTCCCTTTTTTTCTTCACCTAGCGTCGGGTCGTCTACAATCTCTAAAATCGCATCATTGACCATTTGCTTCTGTTGTTGATGAAGTTTTTTATACACTCTTTTGAATGCTGGCATTTGCCTAATAATAACATCAGTCATGATTCATCATCAAAATGAAAAGGTTCAGCCAAAGATTTATCTTGTCGTTTAGTCATGATGATGTCTTGGATGAATTCGATAGGTAAATCTGGATTTTCCAGCGCACATTTACCTAAATTAGCCCAAAACTCAATTTGATTCGGAATAGTCCGAAATTCAGAGCGAGCGACTTTTTTAGCTTCATTGTAAATAATTTCATCGATTCTGATTGGAATACCCATAACTCACCTACAAATGTAATTTAAAGCGACAATTGTAGTTTACGCCAGGCATTTACTTTTTTCAAGGGCAAAACCGGCCAAATCAGTGCATGAATAGAAATATCCAAATAATAGGTTGCATCAGTTCCTATTATTTGGTATAAAGCCAACTTACTGATTATTCGACATTGGAGTAGAAAAACATGTCACGAGTTTGTCAAATTACAGGCAAGCGACCGATTACTGGTAACAACGTATCGCATGCTAATAATAAAACTAGAAGAAGATTTCTTCCTAATATTCAACACCGACGTATTTGGGTTGAAGAAGAAAATCGTTTTGTTAACTTGAAAATATCCGCTAAGGGTATACGTATGATCGACAAACTTGGTATTCGAGCTGTTCTTGAAATGCTTCGTGCCAAAGGCGAAAAAGTTTAATTAAGGAGCTCTCATGGCCGCTGTTACAATTCTTATTCGATTAGAATCTACTGCTGGTACAGGTTATTTTTTGACAACAACAAAAAATCCTCGTAACCATCCAGAAAAACTTGAATTATATAAGTATGACCCAGTTGTACGTAAAAAAGTTTTATTTAAAGAGAAAAAAATCAAATAAATCACTATCATAAGCTTTGTGCTTATTAAAAACACACAAAGCTTATTTGATTACCGTGATAAATCGATTAAACTAAGTATATGGACAAATGAAAAATGAAGGAGCATATCATGCAAATTAACTTCACAGGCCATGGAATCGATATCACACCTGCTTTAAAAACGTTTACTGAAGAAAAGTTTAAAAAACTTGAGCGTCATTATGACAGAATTTTATCAATTCAAGTCGTGTTTCATGTTGAAAAATTAAATCAAATTGCTGAAGCTACAGTACATGTCACTAAAGATGAAATTCATGCACATGCAAGTGCAGAAAATATGTATACTTCTATCGATGATTTAATAAACAAGCTTGATAGGCAACTCATTAAGCACAAAGAAAAATTAGATAATCATCGAGAATAATATATATTCAATTCTAAACTAGTATAAATTTAAGCATGCATTTAGGCTGATCCATGATAAAAACAGAAGTCACGATCATCAATAAACTTGGCCTACATGCCAGGGCTTCTGCTAAATTTGTGTCAACGGCCAATCAATTTCAAAGCCGCATTGATATTATTAAAGAAGATAGAATCGTCAACGGCAAAAGTATTATGGGTGTCATGAGTTTAGCCGCCCATAAAGGCACGCAATTAACCTTTCACATTGATGGCCCAGATGCTGAAGACATGAATCAAGCACTGATAGAACTCATTCAACATAAATTTCATGAAAAAGAATAGGTTTTCTTACTCTTGCACCCACTACCAAATCACACACTTTTGTTGACTCATAAAAGCATCAGGAATATCAAATGCCTTCTGAAAAGCTGGCATATTGGCGAGCGTGCCATTCACACGATACATGGCAGGAGGATGTGGATCGGTGATCACCTGTAAACGTGCTTGTTCTGGACGTATATTATTCGCCCATACATGTGCAAATCCTAAAAAGAATTGTTGCTCTGGAGTATAGCCTTCAATTATTTTTGCATTTTTATAGGCTTTTGATTCAAGAAATGCACGATATGCAAGGGTAACCCCGCCTAAATCAGCAGTTGCTTCACCCACAACCAATGATCCTTTTACTGGAAACTCACCTAAAATTTTATACTGACTATATTGTTTTTCTATGCACTCTGTTGCCGTTTTAAATTTTTTAAGATCAGCTGCAGTCCACCAATTTTTAAGATTACCATAACCATCAAATTGAGCCCCTTGATCATCAAAGCCATGGGTGATTTCATGACCGATAACTACACCGATTGCACCATAATTTACAGCAGCGGGCGCCTTAGGATCAAAAAATGGGGGTAATAAAATCCCCATAGGAATATTAATATTATTCATGGAGGGATCATAATAAGCATTGACTGTTTGTGGTGTCATGGCCCAATCTGTTCTATCAATAGGCTTACCAATTTTTGAAAAGTAATGTCGCGCTAAAAACTCATGACCACGGATGACATTTAATACGTAGGATCCTCGATCGACTTGATAAGACGAATAATCCCACCATTGATCTGGATAACCCACTCGCTCTTCCATCAATGCTAATTTCTTTAAAGCAGCTTGCCGCGTATCAGGGGCCATCCAACTCAGCGTAGTTAAATCCTGTTCTAATGCACGATGAATATTATGCATGATCTCTAAAACTTGAGTTTTAACTTCAGGAGATGCATATTTTTTAACATACAGCTCACCGATTGCGAACCCTAAAATTGAATTTTCCGTGCTTAACACACGCTTCCAACGCGGAAGCATCGATTCGACTCCCGTTAAAGCTTGTTGCATATGAAACGACTCTTGAACAAAGGCTTCAGATAAATACGGTGCAAAAGTCGAAAGAACTCTCCAACGTAAATACACTTTCCAGTCGTTTAAAGCAATCACTGGCAACTGCTCGTTCATCACGCGGATGAACTCAGGTGTTGCAACATTGGGTTGCTTGACATCAGCAAGACCTAAACCATCTAAATAACGAATCCAAGAACAATGAGGAGTCATTTGATTTAAATCTTTAACAGACATCATATGATAAATAGCTTGTGGATCTCTGAGTTCTTCTTGAGGTTTAGACGCTCGAGCCAGAATTGTTTCAATGCGCATCACGATTTCTGCATCTGCTTTGGCTTTTTCTTGAGTCTCTTCATTTAAATGCAACAATGCAATCATATGCTGCATAAAAGCTGCACGAATTTTTTTAAATTTCTCATCATCTTTAAGATAGTAATCTCTATCGGGTAAAGTCAACCCATCCTGAATCATTGCAGCAATCATTTGCGTACTATCTTGAAAGTCTTGCATATTACTAAAATCAAAAAATGCACGCACACCGATTAAATGCAAATGCGCCAACGCTTTTTCTAATTGATCTAATGTTTGAATCGCCTCAATATGATTGAATTCAGCCTGTAAAGGTTTAGCACCCAACTTATCAATAGCTGCAACATCCATACCACTAAAATAAAAATCTCCGACTTTTTGTACCAAGCTCCCCACTTTTGCTGGTTTGTCTTCAGAGGCATTCACTAAGAGCTCATGTAAATTATTTTGCGTTTGCTCCCAAAGCACAGAAAACGAACTCCAAGTTGCATAATGAGATGGAATTGGGTTTTGTTTTTGCCAATGACCATTCGCATAAGCATAAAAATTTTCCTGAGGCGCAACGCTTGTATCCAGCCAACTAAGATTTAAAACATCTGCATCTGCATGAGAAAATTGAGACATAAGCCCCAACATAAATAAGCCTGCTGTTTTTGATAGTGTTTGCATAGAAACATTCCATGTATTGAATCAGTTATTTA
>CAMDJY010000018.1 GCA_945901145.1 Legionella genomosp. 1
TCCCCCAAAGAGCAGATGGCGCCAGTGGTGGTGCAGAAATGCCCTACTGCATGCATTTTTTCCGAGGCTATGCATTACACGGCAGTGACTCTGTCCCAGGTTATCGTGCAAGTCATGGGTGTGTACGCATGTTTATCGAAGATGCACGCTGGCTCAATGAAGAATTTATAGACCTACCAGGCGGCGGCATGCAAGGGACACGGGTCATTATCAATGCACCGGAGTTAAAGGCTTAAATTTTTGAAATAAGGTCATTGCATATAGTGGTTCTTCTTTCTCACTATATAGTAGAAGCTACCGAATGATCCTGATGACATATGCGTCTAAATATCTTATTTATTCTTTTTTTTAACCGTGTACTTGAATTTCACCAGCGCAAGATTGACCTCGATGCTTGCCTCCGTCTCGGCAGTATCTAACTCCTCAGGAACAACCAATTCGGAGATTAGATCGCCTGTTTTCTGCATTAACTCTTGATATTTGGGGGTGTTCTGTGGTGTTTTCGGAAGCGCTTTTATGGTGCGTGATATTTCCCTAACTTTTGCATAGGTATCAATAATAGCAAGCGTAGTCTCTGTGGCCTTAGGGCTTTTTAAAATGGTAGCAAGCATGTATAAACCGCGCTCTGTAAACGCTGTTGGCAGCTTTACTTTGCCACCCTTGATTGAAGTCGAAAATTTCGACTTCAATCGCCCCCATTCCTCTTGGGTTAACTCAAGCAAGTAATTCGTGGGAAATTTATCAGGATTGTTTTTTACTGCTTCATTAATCCGCTTGGTCTCAACGCCGTATAACTCCGCTACATCGCTATCAAGAATCACCTGTTGGTGGCGAATTTCAATAATTTTATCTTCGACTGTTATTTGCACGGCGATTCTCCTTGATATGTGCGGCAAGCGGATTATACACACTTCATTTCAAAATACCGATACAAACTTTAGCGCCATAATCTATGACCACTAGAGGTCATAAATGCTCTCTAGCGGCTGGTTATATTTTGATCAAAAGTGGCTGTATAACGCAGCAAAATCTTTTGCTTTTAAAATAAGTGTCGGTGCAAAATCAGCTAACGGCCTATTCTCTGGTACATTCCACTGCGCCTTCATTGCCTGCGTTGAACGATTAAACAAAGCCTGGTCACCCTTACTCCGAATTAATGCAAAATTGTGATTGCCTCCTGTCTGCTCATATATCACTTTAGATGCACCAATAGCCAAAACATTCTTTATAGGCTTGCTGTTAGCGAGCATAGCTGCGCTCGGTATAATTGCAATAACCACAGGCGGTATCCCTGTTATTGCGGGCGTTGCGTTAGCCGCTATAGGCTTATTTTCAGGGGCCACCTTGCTGGCAGGGAAAAACCACGAACCCTCCTCGCCCAGCTCGGCCTTGGCACATTAAGAGCCAAATAAAACCGATGTCTCCGGAATTAACCTTTGAAATCTGGTGGCTACGGGTGGACTCGAACCACCGACCTCAGCATTATGAGTGCCGCGCTCTAACCAGCTGAGCTACGTAGCCAAAAGAGGTCGTAATTCTGTCCTTTTCAGGACGTTTTGTCAAGTAAAACCTAAGCCATCTTCACCAGTTGAGCAGTCTTTAGGAAAAGGATTAACTTAATTGTGCAAAGATAGTTGAATCTCACGATGTACTCTATTAAACTTTAAATTGATCTTCAATCAATTCAATAAGGCAGGCAAACATTGGCTAAAATTATTGTGGTGACCTCAGGGAAAGGTGGTGTTGGCAAAACAACATCTTCTGCAGCCATTTCATCAGCACTGGCAATGCGAAATCATAAAACTGTTGTCATTGATTTTGACATTGGGCTTAGAAACTTAGATTTAATTATGGGTTGTGAGCGGCGTGTGGTTTATGATTTTGTTAATGTGATTAATGGTGAGGCGTCTCTTAAGCAAGCTCTCATCAAGGACAAGCGTCTGCCACATCTGTTTATATTGCCTGCATCGCAAACCCGCGATAAGGACGCCCTCACGCTTGAAGGGGTTGACCGTGTACTCAAGGAACTGGCAACAGAATTTGATTATATCGTATGTGATTCACCCGCAGGCATTGAAACCGGCGCGTTAATGGCGATGCATTTTGCTGATCATGCCATTATTGTAACGAACCCTGAAGTATCATCGGTACGTGACTCCGATCGCATTTTAGGGATTCTTGCCAGCAAAACACAACGCGCTATAGATGGTCGCGAGCCTGTTAAAGAACATCTACTACTCACACGCTATGATGCAGAGCGTGTCGAAAAAGGCGATATGCTATCCGTGGAAGATGTCAAAGATATTCTAGCCATTCCCCTGATTGGCATTATCCCTGAATCAAAAGCTGTGCTCAAAGCATCAAATACGGGTACACCTGTCGTTTTAGATGAAAACAGTGACGCAGGATTAGCTTATCAAGATGCTGTTGCGCGCTTCCTTGGAGAAGAACGTCCTATGCGTTTTATTCAAGTAGAACGTAAAGGATTTTTACGTCGATTATTTGGTAAATCCAAGGAGGATGCTTTAGCATGAGTATTTTCAGCTATCTGCGTAAACGAAATAATAATACCTCATCAATTGCAAAAGAACGTCTACAAATCATTATTTCTCATGAACGCTCAAAACGAACGACATTAGATTATTTGCCGAAACTTCAAGAAGAAATTTTAGCCGTGATTGCAAAATATGTGTCAATTGATCGAGATAAAGTGATTGTGAACTTAGAACGTATGGGTGATAGCTCAGTGCTTGAACTCAATGTCACCATGCCAGAAACCAAAGAAACAGTATAAAAAATGCGGCCTAATGGCCGCATTTTTTAATTAAATTATACTCCTGGTGTTGCAAAAACTTGAATAGATGGAGCATCATCAAGGCTAAAGCTATTTGCAGCAACTGCATTAATAACTTGAGGTTGCTCGATAGGCTTCGCATCAACTTTAACTATTGTCGGCGCAATTCCTTCGCTTGCAAGTTTACTGTTGATTTGGCCTGTAGATGAGTGAATACGCTCAGCCTTTGCTTCTGGTATTGCAGGTGCAGTAGCCGTTGTTGGAACTGGCGCTGCCTCCGCTAATGGCGATTTAAATATGTCATACATGAAATTAATCGTATTATGAAATGCAGAAATCACAACCATAGATAACGCTATCGCTGCTGCTGCAAAAGCGACTATAGGAGCAGCCAAAAATGGGAACAGTGCTATTGTGACGCCAGCAGCAATAATAATCCCCGAGAAATACATCACCAGCGCTAAGCCATAAAGAAATAAAGCGACGTTATATAATCTGTTAAAAAAATCTGAAATACCTTTAAAAAATGCTTTGATACCACTCGTTACTTTCTTAAACATACGAATCTCCAGTTAATTAAAATAAAGCGTGCAAAGAGTATCATATACAAAATTTTTGATCAATATATGATCTTGATTTTAAAAATCTATACACTATCTTCCAAGCGAGTCATCAGACTTGCATTCCCACCAGCAGCGGTGGTGTTGATGGTATAAGTTCTTTCATGACACAGTCGTTGTAAATAATAAGGCCCCCCTGCTTTTGGCCCAGTGCCTGACAATCCTTCCCCACCAAACGGTTGTAACCCTACAACCGCACCAATCATATTGCGATTCACATAACAATTGCCCACAGGTATCCGTTCACGAATATAATCTATGGTATGCTGAATTCGACTATGAATCCCCAAGGTTAAACCATATTGTGTACTCTTAATTTGATGAATGACATTATCTAAGTCATCAGCTTGATAACGGATGACATGCAGAATTGGACCAAATATTTCATGCTTTAATGCGCTGATATCTTCAATTAAAAATACAGTTGGCGCGATAAAAAAACCTAATTGCGTCGATTCATCTAAAATACATTCGTAAATAAGGGTATGATTTTTTTTCATGGCAGCGACATGCTGTTTTATTAGGGTTAACGCGGCTTGATCGATGACAGGACCTATATCTGTCGACAACCATCGCGGATCGCTAATCGTTAATTCAGCCATAGCCCCTGTTAATAAATGAATAAATCGATCAAAAACATCATCTTGAATAAAAAGAACACGTAGGGCAGAACAGCGTTGACCAGCACTACCAAACGCTGATGCAAATACATCTATAATCACTTGTTCTAACAACGCCGAAGAATCAACAATCATTGCGTTTTGGCCACCTGTTTCCGCAATGAATGGCACAATTTCGCCAGAACGATTCGCTAAAGTTTGATGAATCTGTGTAGCCGTCTCTGTGGAGCCGGTAAAAATAACCCCTTTCACTCTTAGATCTGCAACTAATGCAGCGCCAATCGTTTCGCCACACCCGGGTAAAAGCTGGACCACCTCAGCAGGAAAACCAGATTTTCGCATCAAATCAATCGCCACAGCTGCAATTAAAGGCGTTTGTTCGGCAGGTTTTGCAATCACACAGTTACCAGTCACTAAAGCTGCAACAATTTGTCCCACAAAAATAGCCAATGGAAAATTCCAAGGACTAATACAAACAATGACACCGCGCGGGTGCAAACTTAGTTCATTGATTTCACCAGTATATCCTTGAAGCCGTTTTGGGGTCTGCATCAATGTTTCTGCGGCTGCTGCGTAATATCGACAAAAATCAACGGCTTCTCGAAGTTCTGCCAAAGTATCTGGCCATGTTTTTCCTGCTTCCATGCAAAGTAAAGCGAGCAAAGACACATGATGCGTTTCTAATAAGTCTGCAAAACGACGGAGATAATCTGCTCGAATGTTGACTGATGTTTTTTCAAAGCTCAAACAAGCTTGTGTACTCTTAGACAAAGCTTGCTCAACATCATCCAATGAAGCCTCACGAACAGAACCAATACATAAATTCTGATTAAAAGGCGCATAGACCAGACGTTCATCATCAACTCTATCATGGTTACGCCAATACAATTTCTGCTCTAACAACTGTTGCTGAAAGCTTCTAATAAAATCTCGATCAGTCCAATCAAAACCTCTAGAATTCAAACGTTCTGGCAAAAAAATATCACTAGGCAACGGAATATTTTGCTGCGCGCGCGCTAAAAGCGCTTCAGCTTTAGCAAGCGGATCAACAATCAAAGCATCAATCGGTATCTGAACATCGGCAATACGATTGATGAAAGAACTATTTGCGCCATTTTCTAATAAGCGACGTACTAGATAGGGTAATAAATCTTCATAACTGCCAACAGGCGCATACACTCGACAAGGGATATTTTCGCAATCGATAGGAACAATTTGGTTATATAATTCCTCGCCCATACCATGTAAACACTGAAATTCAAAATCTCGATATGAACCTGCTAATGCTAAAATCATAGCAACTGAATAAGCATTATGTGTTGCAAATTGAGGATAAATAACATCAGTCATCGTCAATAGTTTTTTTACACAAGCTTGAAAGGATACATCGGTATATGCTTTATAAGTAAACACTGAATAATCACTTAACCCTTGCATTTGGGTTTTTTTAATTTCACTGTCCCAATAAGCACCTTTGACTAAACGAACCATAATTCGACGGTCCAAACCACGCGCTAGATCGGCAATCCAATCTAACAGATAAAACGCACGCTTTTGATACGCTTGCACCACAAGCCCAAATCCATTCCACCCTGTTAGTGAAGCATGGCTGAGCACTATTTCTATGATATCCAGTGAAATATCTAGCCGTTCAGATTCCTCTGCATCAATCATCAGCGCGATATCATAATATTTTGCCTGCTGAGCAAGCTGAAGCAGAGCTGGTGCGAGCTCACGCACAACACGTGCTCGCTGCTGTTCTTGATAACGCGGGTGCAATGCCGATAATTTGACAGATACACCAGGCTTTTGATAAATAGTTAAATCAGGATCTGTTGCTTTGCCGATTGCTGCAATGGCATGCATGTAAGCATTGAGATATTTCATTGCATCTTCAGCAGTCAATGCTGCTTCGCCTAACATATCATAGGAATAACGATAACCTTGACGCTCTTTTTTTTGAGCATGCACCAATGCTTCCTCGATTGTTTGGCCCATAACAAACTGTTGACTCATCAAACGCATGCCTTGATTCACTGCTTGACGAATGAAGCGTGCGCCCCCTCGATTTAGAATATTTAGTAAACTTTTCGTCCAGATTGAGCTGGCTTTTTCTGGTTCTAAAACGGTTCCTGTGAGTATTAAAGCCCAGGTTGTCATCTTAATTAATAACGAAGGATTTTGAATCTGGTGTGCTTGCCAATCAACACGTGTCAGCTGATCTTTAATCAATCGATCAATCGTCGCATCATCAGGAATGCGCAATAACGCTTCTGCAAGACACATCAGCGCAATGCCTTCATCACTGGATAAAGCATACTCCGTCAAAAAAGAATCAATGCCTGTTGATTTTAAACGTCTTTCACGAATAGTTAATGTCAAAATCTGCGCTTTTTTTTGAATCTGAGATAACTGTTTTTGGGGAATCAATGCTTGTTCTATGAGCATACGTATGCATGATTCTTCAGGAAAATGATAGTAATCATTGATCGATTTTCTTAAGCCTGTTAAACATTTTAAAGCGTGAGGAATTAGCATATTTTAACCTTATAGATTTATTCTTGTTTAATAAAAATCTCGATTTGGTTTACAAATCAATGAGTTGTTGATATAATGATCACTTTTTGTTGCCCATAAAACAATAATTTTCAGACAATTGGAGCATGAATGAACACGATTTTTACTCTTTTTTCTATTGCTGCTTTAACCAGTAATATCACCGCAAACGGCGCTAAAATTGAAAAACCAGCTCACGATCTTAATCTTAAACTGAATCATCTAAGCCGAAAAGCACCTGAACTTAAAAAGCGTGTTTTAAAATTAGCCCTCACAGCTTACCAGAAAGCGCGTGCACGTGGCGCAGTTAAAAAACCTGTCCTCACAGTCATCGATTACTCATTGCCTTCATGGAAACAAAGAATGTGGGTGTTTGATATGCGTAAAGAAAAACTACTTTATAATACTTATGTTGCGCACGGTAAAAATTCAGGATTAGATACACCGAATCATTTTTCTAATCAATTTTCCAGTAAACAAACCAGCTTAGGAACTTATGTCACCAAAGATACATATATCGGCTCCAAAGGATATTCACTCAATTTACAAGGTCTGGAAAAAGGGTTTAATGATAATGCATATCATCGACGTGTCGTGATCCATGGCGCCTGGTATGTTGAACCTGAATTTATTAAACGAGCTGGCCGTGCAGGACGCAGCTGGGGATGTCCATCAATTGCGAAGACTTTAGCCAAACCTGTGATTAATACCATTAAAGGTGGCTCAGTTTTATTTGCGTATTACCCCGATCAACGGTATTTATCGCATTCAAGGTATGTATAACTAGACAGATCTATGTCAATCTAAACAATAGATGATCCCAACTGAGAATTTGACTAAAATAAATAAAAATTGTCATAAAGCCCAATATCATCCAGGCAACTCGAGCGCGGGGATCTTTCCCCCCTTTTTGAGAGAGAAGATAAACCAGCGCTATCCAACAATATGGAGCCCAGGCCAAACTAAAACGCTCTTCAACATGAAGTAAGCTATGCGTTAAGATCAATGTCAGTGAAAATATCCAAACGCTGGTTTTCCAGCGATCGATCGTCTTAATCCCACCAAATAACTCCAATAATCCAGTGATGATCAAAATCAATTCACCAAATAGCGCAAAGGCCGACCAAATTCGTGCAAACCAACGATAAATATCAGGGGTTAGGAGCTCTGTATATGGCTGCAGGCGAAAAGAATCAAAAAAACCAATCTGCTTTTTTGCAAAATAAAGAGTGCTTTTCATTGGCGTTGCCAGCAGACAACCAGTCAGACTGGATGCGCCAATTCCAAAAATAGCATTTAATTTACATCGATCATAAAATTGCTCCTGAAGAAAACGATCATGAAGCACAGGAAACTCATCACCATGAGCAAGCTCGGGATGAAACCAAAGTATTCTCGTGCCTTTCAGCCCCATTTGTGCGTGTCGAACAGGCAAAAAAGTCGCAGGATCTTGCACTGAAAAACTGCCATATTTAAAATAACAAGAAATCCACGTAGGCGCTAAACAGAACAATGTCACAGCGATGGCAGCAACTGATAATCGTCTATGCTGTTTTTGCCAACAAGAAATAACGAATACACTAAAAAGCAAAGACATAATTGCCAGACCATAAGCTGGCCGAACAATTTCAGCATAGGCTAACAGCATGCCACCCAAAATTGTTTGAACCCAGCGACCCGTGGTCAAAAAACAGATTGCAAAAATTAAAATATCAGAGCCAAAAGTGTCGGTCAGCGGGGTCGTCGTATGCAGCACGGCAGGCGGATATGCTACCAAAAGAAAAAATAACAACCCACTCCATATACCATGAGAAGGAATCCAACCCCGCTTCACAGCCACACGACACAGACAAAAACTTGCGATGATATGCAGGACAAACATCGCTATCGTGATACATAACGCCCAATTGGCAAGATCACTTTGCCTAAAAAAGAATTCGAAAAGCGGCAAACCATTGGCGCGTATACCCACGTGAAAAAAAGCATCCCAAAACGACGAATACTCGCGGGCAATAGCTAAATATTGAAAAGCATCGCCTCTAATACGATTCTCTATAGGCAAACTAATCCCGTATGAAAACAGAAAAATCGAAAGCATCACCCCCAAAAAAGGCAATAAAATTTTTATAATAGGTTTCATTTTATGTCAAACCAAAATGTTGCTCATATAATAACTTGTTTAAACTCTTGATTGAAGACTACTTGACCATTTTTTTAACCCTGCTAAAATTTTGCCATTCTAAAAGAGGTTAAGGAACTATTTTCTTGGAAGAGTATTTGGGATTCCAAATAGATCAATCACCCGCGATTCTGCTGTTACGAAGTGATCATGCAGGATTTATCATCAATTTTTTTCAATCTGTGTTTGGTGGCTCGCAACATTTTCAAATCGCTTATACGAAAATAGTGACGTCGTTGAATCAATATAACGAAGCGCATGGCAAACTACTGACGCGTCGTTCCAGCGATTATATTGATATTTGGGCTGACGAAAAACATCGTTTTTTGCGAAAATATTATGTTGATGGTCATGACGAACCTCAAGTTGAGCTTTCATATGAAGTATCTTCTATGATGTCCTGGTTAAACAGCCAAAACACACAGGATTTTGTGGGAACAGAATCACGAGTATCGTCTTTGTTTCAGATGCTAGACAAGCTTGCAAGCTATAGCGATGCTGATCCTAAAGCACGCATTTCAAAACTAAAGCAAGATCGTGAAACGATTGATGAAGAAATTAATCAAATTAAAAAAACTGGCACGGTGCTTGGCTGGGATGATTTACGCAAGCGGGAATACCTGTCACATATCATGGACGATTCACGAAGGTTGCTTGATGATTTTGCTTTGATTGAAGATATTTTTAAAGATCATGCGCGACAATTAAAAGAAAAAATGGTGGCAGCACAATTATCTAAAGGTGAAATTTTGTCGCAGGTCTTAGATATGCATGATGCCTTGGAGGACTCTGATCAAGGCAAAAGCTTTCGTGCTTTTTGGGATTTTTTAATATCACCTAAAAAACAAAAAAATTTGAGTGATTGGTTAGAAAAAATTCTGCAAGATTTATCTGATAAGCCCTATCTTAAGGGCATGCAACATAGAGAATATGTATCTCGATTGAAAGGATTTAAGGCTGATTTACTGCAGAGAGGACGTAAAGTATTAGCCAGCCAGAATCGATTAACACGAGAAATCCGAACGCTGTTGGTCCAGAACTCTAACCAAGACGCCAGGGCGATGCAAGTGGCTATTTCCGAAATAAAAGCCTGGTGTATTGCGGATCGTCAATGGTTTACGAATCATGCAGGAGAAACTCTGATCGAGATTGAGCACAAACCGTTTGTAAATCTACCGTTGGAGCGTCCCCTTTGGTCTGAACCTGCTCATACTACTCTTAATTTTGGAGATATGCTTAGCGAATCATTGACGGATGTAGCTGATATTATACTTAAAGAGCGCTCAACGTTAGCGTGTTGGCAATTAGAAGAACGAGTAAATACTTTGCTTGATGAACGCGCAACTTTTACTTTACCTGAATTGATAGATGTTTACCCACTCGAATTTGTATTAGAAGAATTGGTTGGATATTTGTCAGTTGGCATGAAAAATCAACAACATAGGGTTGCACACGTTGAACCTATTCATCTCCACGAATTTGAATTACCGCAAATTACGTTTAATGCAGAGAAAATCAATGTCTAAATTACGAACTAAACAAGAAAGTACAGCACTCTCAGCAGTACTTATCAAATTATTACAGGGATTTTTACTTCAGGAAGATAAGACAGCATGGGAAACTTTACAACTTCAACAAACAATCGTTCGTGAATTTTTCGCGACGCTAGGATTACACCTTCACTTAGATGATAATGATGGTTATGCCTTTTTAAGAACCATTCCGATGGGAGAATGTCACGATGGAAAAGTCACTAGTGAATCGGCTATTTCGTTCGATATGTCGGGTTGCGTTCACATAAAGCCATGGATTTATTCAATCAAGTATCAACGATTAAACAAATTGGCGATCTCAATGAATTTATAAGACAAAATATGTTAGAAGAAACGGATATGGAATCTCTTCTTCATGAATTTTTTCATACATTTGAAGATTTAACTCTGGCGCACCAAGCCATTGTGAATGCGAGATTGCAAATCGAGAGTTTAGATGGTATTGACAAAGACGCTCGAAAGTTTAGTGATATTGTAAATAAATTTGAACAAACGACCCGATTACAAACGTATTTACCGCGTTATTTTTCTACCAAGCAATATGAGACTCTCAACCAACAACAACTTAACCTCACGCAAGCATTAGCATCAAATCATACAGACACCCAATCTATAGAACACGCGATTGATGATACCCGAGAAAAGTTATCAGCTTTAACCCAACAAATCGATGCCAAAGGTCGAGAGGACCGTCTAAAAATGATTCAGCGCGAACAGAGTGACGCTGAATTGATGCATGAACGTTGTCAAAGTACGCGTAAAAAATTAGAGTTAGTTCGCGCGGCATTGGGATTCACGGCTGCTTTAACGCCAGAACTGTTTATAAAAGAACAACTGAACTTAGCATTGATGAAAAATGATCTCGAAGCAAGCAAATTAACTGCAGCGCCTCACCTGTTTTCCTTAAAACAAGAAGAAAATCAGTTGCAAGGCCAATTAGATAGTTTAAGTCAAGAGCTGTTAGTCACACAAAAAAATAAAACACTGATGCCATACGCCTATCTTGAGCTAAGAAATATGTTGTGTAAAGAATTAAAGCTATCTCAGCATGAGTTACCTTATGCCGCTGAATTAATGACAGGAAATGCAAGCGAAGCCAAATGGCAACCTGCTGTAGAAAAATTATTACGCCCGTTGGCTTTACAGCTATTGATACCTGCAGAGCATTTTATGCAGGCAAATCAAATATTACGTTCACGCAACATAGGCATGAAAATTGTTCTGCAGCGCATTGATCTTGAATCTATATATAAAGCCGAGACAACCTCTGCTGAAGACGGATTTTTAATTGCCAAATTAGAATTTCTGCCTGATGCAAAGCAAGTTCCTTGGTTAAAAAAGCATATTCGTGAGCAATTTTCTTATCAATGTGTAGATGACATGCATGTGTTCCAATCAGCATCGCGTGCAATCACCGTCGAAGGATTGATTAAACGCCATCTTCATATGAGTGAAAAAGATGACCGAGCATCATCACGTGGAGAACACTTGCTGGGATGGGCGCATGAAGACAAAATTCAGCGGTTGACTCAAGACAGTAAAACACTAAGAGCACAATTACATCAAGTCCAGCAAAAATTACAGCAAATAGCCACTTCAGACATACAACGAGATCAGCAACTTGCTTTACTGGCTCAACGAGAATTATTCGATACTTTCGATACAGTGAATATTGCCTTATGGGAAAAAAAGATAAAAGCGCTTCAGACACAGCATGACTCTTTAATGAAGCAACCCGAAATCAAAGCAATCAATGAGTTGCAACAACAACTCAAAATATTGGCAAAAGATCGTGATGAGGCTTTAGCACACCGTGCAGTGATACGCAATGATTTAGAAAAAATACCCGTGCAAATGGAACGACTCAATGTCCTATTAAATGCCTTCACGGCTGATGATGCACTGGATGCAGAGCTCAA
>CAMDJY010000019.1 GCA_945901145.1 Legionella genomosp. 1
ATAAAGTAAAATTAACAGAGAAGCAACGAAAAGAATTAATTGAAATAGTGCGGAACGGCAAGCACCATCCGGTCAAAAGTCTTGGACTCTTCAACTACTTGCTGATGAATTAATTCGATTAAATGTTGTTGATAATTTAAATATCCATACAGGAGCTGCTCTCTATGAACTATTAGAGCCTGCTCATGCAAGGAAAATTCTTGAAAAAATAGAATTTCATTATACCCCCAAGCATGGTAGTTGGTTGAATATGGCAGAGATTGAGTTAAGCCATTTGTTTCGCCAGTGCTTGAATCGACGATATAGCAAATATGGGCGAGGTTGAAAAAGAAGTTAATACTTGGGTAGAGCGGCGAAATAAAAACGCTTATGTCGTTAACTGGCAATTTACTACTGAGGATTCCAGGATAAAATTGAAACGACTCTACCCAACCATAAAAGACAAAATTAATTTAATGGAGTAGTACGAAGAAGAAGTATAGGGATTTTACAGGAATTCCCGCTTAAATCGTATGTCAGCTTAAAAAACACAGGTATGCTTTAAATTCAATCAAAAACAGTTTTGGCATCAATAAAATCCTCTATTCAATCCAAAGGGCGTTGTGCTCTTTTTTGTCAAAAGGGCGTTTGTAACCAAGGCGAGGGGGCTCTTCTGAGTAATTAATAGATTCCGTGAATCTTACTTATGGCTCATAGTCTACTGCGATGCACCTGTAAACCCCTATTTTATGTGGTTTTTTTTATAGGCGGGAATCACTGATGGGTTAAAGCAGGGTGCGATTGAAACTGCGGTCAACGCCAACCCGCCGTCATTGCGAAAAGATGCTACTTGCTGCTATTGTGCAGCTTATGTTTTGGATTAAATGATTGCAAATGAGCATTAATGGCTATTAGTGTTTTATTTTTAGAAACGAGAGAAGTGGCAAGGTGTAGTCTGCCTTGCCACAGTATCAAATCCAGAACTTAATTGAAAATGAAGCAATTTTCTTCTTTTGCAGTTGGTTCATCTGCAGAAGAGGGAGCAATATTAGACTGACTAAACATTCCTTTTGTACTGCTTAAGCCGGGATTAGCTCGCGAACCAGAGTGCGCCATTAATGTTTTTATCCCGCTAACAATCAAATCAATTAAATTAATCACAGGGCTTAATACTGCCATTACCAAAGATGCAGGGCATGTAATAAGATAAAAAAATGCGACTATAAGTGCATCAACCAAGCTGGGATTGGGGACATCTTTAATAGGATAAAAAAGCATATATAGAGGTATAATGACGGCAGCGAAGGGTGCTGTTAATGCCATCAATAAGAAAGTAATTGGAGCAGAAATCACTGATATTGCACGATATTTAGGATCATATGTAGAGGAATATGGTCTAAAAAAAACTTGTCTATCAAATCTGGGTATTCCATAACCCTTATCACCCATGATAAAGTCACCAGAAACTCCAGTTGCACGCATCTCACTTCTATACATGTTTACATCTCCTTTCATTGTTGTTAAAAATATTAACATATGTACAAATTTATGTCAATTATAATTTCGACAACTTAACTTGACTTTGGACAACCAGCGATCTAAGACGAGCCCGAGTCCGTGGACGTGACCGAGCCCGCCCGTACCCGCTCAATCTGATTTTTGAGCCATTTCAATTTTTTTAGAAGACGATAATTTGTTAACAGATTTAAACTTGGAAAAACGTACTACAATATAAATAAGTGTCTTAACGGAGATAAAGATCATGGCTCTTAACAGAAAAAAACCAGTTTATGATTTAGATGAAATAAAAAATCAAGCCCAAAAATCACTCCGGGATGGCTCGGTTACCAAAGATTATCCCTTAGATATCGAGGAGGCTTGTCAGCTTTTAAATTCTGCATTAGCAACTGAAATTATGTGTGTGTTGCGTTATCGTCATCATCAAATTATTGCAAAAGGTATTGATAAACCACAAGTCGCTGCAGAATTTCAAGAGCATGCTGCAGATGAAGAGCGTCATATGATGATGATCGCTGAGCGAATCAATCAGTTAGGCGGTAATCCTGATTTTAATCCGGCTACAGTCTTGCAAAGAACAGCGACTGAATATGGTACAGGTCGTGACTTATTGAAATTAATTGAAGAAGATTTAATTGCAGAAAGAATAGCAATTATGGTTTATCGAAAATTGATTGATTGGTTTGGATCGAAGGATCCAACGACTAGACGAATGCTTGAAAAAATATTAAAAGACGAGGAAGATCATGCCGATGATCTATCCGATCTTTTGGTAACACGAGAATGATGATTTCTTTGAGGGTGAATTTATGTTTTAATCATAGCCCAGTATTCATTTGAGTGAGGATTGTCATGACCTTTGTTGTGACTGAGAGCTGTATAAAATGTAAATATACCGATTGCGTTGAAGTTTGCCCAGTCGATTGTTTTTATGAGGGGCCCAATGCTTTGGTGATTCATCCCGAAGAGTGTATTGATTGTGCTTTGTGTGAACCTGAATGTCCAGTTAATGCTATCATGTCTGAAGATGATTTAGCCGAAGAACAGCGTCATTTTTTAGAGATCAATGCTGATCGGTCTGCCGTGTGGCCGAATATTACTGCTAAAAAAGACGCGCCAGCAGATGCGAAAGATTGGGAGTCGGTGAAAAATAAATTGCAATATCTTGAAAAAGAGTGGCATCCAAAAGAGTAGTCTGATGAACCAAAATTTGCTGGCAATGGATACCTCTACTCAACGTGCCTCTATTGCACTTTCGATGCACGGCGTGATTTATGCTGAAACTGAATCGGTGGTCTTTGAACATGCACGGAACATCTTACCAATGATTGAGCGCGTGCTCACAGCTGCTGATGCTAGTATTGCTGATTTAGATGGGATTGTTTTTGGTAGAGGGCCTGGCAGTTTTACCGGACTAAGAATTGCCTGTAGTGTCGCTAAAGGCTTAGCATATGCACATGATTTACCCTTGTTTTCTATCAGTAGTCTTGCGTCGATTGCAGAGCAAGTGCTCACAAGGACCCAGGAGCAATTGCCGGTGTTGGCAATGATGGATGCGCGTATGAATCAAGTGTATTGGGGTTTTTTTACAGAATTAACACAAGAAGCGCGTGAGTGTGTGACAAATCCTGAAGCCGTGGTCATCCCTGAAACGATGTCTTTTATTCTTGCCGGGGTTGGCTTAGACAATTATCTCGCATTGCTGCCTGAAGCATTACAGAATACATGCGTGCGACATGAAGTGATTCATCCTGATGCTGCAGCAATGATTCGCTTGGTCGCTGTAAATAATACCCAACCAGTTGATTTAGCCAATGCAGAGCCGGTTTATATTCGTAATCAAGTGACGCATACCCAAGGAAAATCCCATGGATAAAAAATTATTAGCAATTTTGGTGTGCCCAGTGTGTAAAGGTAAGCTGCTTTTAAAAACCCATGAATTAATTTGTCGTTTTGATCGATTAGCTTATCCCATTCGTGATGGTATCCCGATTATGATTGAGCAAGAAGCTCGTGCTTTGAGTCTTGAGGAAAAAGATCAATTATGACGACACCTGATTTTCATGTAATAATTCCAGCACGATTTGATTCTTCGCGTCTTCCAGGAAAATTATTAATGCAATTAAAAGGCCTGAGTGTTCTCGAGCGCGTATACCGACAAGCTTTGCTGGCCCGGCCAAAATCAATCACCATTGCGACCGATCACCCCGATATTTTTTCAAAAGCTTCTGGATGGGGGGCAACGGTCTGCATGACTTCTACAACCCATCAAACCGGCAGTGATCGTATTGCTGAAGTTGTTGAGCGCATAGGTTTTGGTGCAGATGAAATCATTGTTAATGTGCAAGGGGATGAGCCGTTTATTTCACCGTTACTGATTCAGCAAGTCGCACATGCCCTCAGTTTGAGTCATGCGTCGATGGCGACGTTATGTTGGCCGCTAAAGACGTTGGCTGAATATCATAATTCGCATGTAGTTAAAGTTGTGCGTAATTGTCACCATGATGCACTGTATTTTTCAAGAAGTCCAATGCCTGCTTTTCGTGATGGGGAAGTTGAATTAAGCTTGGTTTATCGACATATTGGTTTATATGCTTATTCTGCTGATTTTTTGACTCAATATGTCAAATGGCCTGTGTGTCCGCTTGAATCATTTGAAGCACTGGAGCAATTGCGGATCCTTTGGCATGGTTATTCCATTCGGGTCGAAGAAGCCTGCGTAGAACCTGGGCAGGATATTAATACATTAGAAGATTTTAAGCGCGCAGAAAGTCTATTCGTATAGAGCGCTGTTGTTCCCATGTTTCATGGGAACAATGTTGTTAAGAATGCGTCAAGATCATCCAGTGCAATGATTTGTGATTCTGATTGATGACGGGCCTTATATTCAAGCTGATTGTTTTCGAGTAACCGATCGCTGATGACCAAGCGATGGGGAATGCCAATGAGATCATGGTCGCTGAATAGTACACCAGGCCTTTCATTTCTATCATCTAATAGAACATCAATATGTTGAGCGCAAAGTTGTTGATAAAGTCTTTCACTGACTTGTTTGACTTGCTCCGAACGATTAAGATTTATTGGGATTAATCCGACTTGAAAAGGTGCAATTGATGTTGGCCAAAGAATACCACGCTCATCATGCAACTGTTCAATTGCTGCGGCGACCAGACGGCTTACTCCAAATCCATAGCAACCCATGATTAACGTTTGAGCGACACCTGTTTCATTGGTGACTTGGGCCTGCATTGCTTTTGCATATTTTGAACCAAGCTGGAACACATGTCCTACTTCTATACCACGACACACTTGCAATTGACCTAAGCCATCAGGGCTTGGATCACCCACGGTAACTTCTCTTAGGTCATAGATTTCGAGCGGATTAACATCGCGTTGCCAATCGGCATTGACAAAGTGTTGGCCTTCTTTATTCGCGCCACAGACAAAATTTGACAGTGCACGTGCATGATGATCGACAATCATTGGAATATTGAGCTGAATTGGGCCAAGAAAGCCAGTAGAAACGCCGATATTTTTTAAAATCGTTTGATCATCGGCGAATCGCAGTGGCGATTTGACCCAGGGGTGTTTTGCCGCTTTAATTTCATTGAGTTTATCTTGGCCGCGTATGATAAGCGCGATTAATGGGTGTTCAGTGCCTTCAACGATTAATGTTTTAACGGTTTGTTCAGCCGGTATATTCAGATGGGCAGAGACATCGAGGATGGTTTTTTGTGTTGGTGTATCGACTCGGGTGAGAGTTTTTGCAGCTGTGGTTGATGCGGGCGCGGGGAAGAGGCTGGTCGCCTGTTCAATATTTGCTGCATAATCACTGCGATCACTATAGAAAATGATATCTTCTCCTGCGTCGGCCAGCACTTGGAATTCATGGGAAATCGCACCACCAATCGCGCCGGTATCGGCCTCGACTGCGCGATATTTTAGTCCGATTCTTTCTAAGATACGTGAATAGGCATGATACATTTTGTCGTAGGTTTGTTGTAAGCATGCCTGGTCCAAATGAAACGAATAGGCGTCTTTCATGATAAATTCGCGTGCCCGCATGACCCCAAAGCGCGGTCTAATTTCATCACGAAATTTAGTTTGAATTTGATAAACATTGAGGGGTAATTGCTTATAAGATTTTAATTCTTGTCGCATGAGGTCGGTGATCACTTCTTCATGCGTAGGGCCGAAACAATAAGAACGCTGACTGTTATCTTCCATGGTTAATAGTTGGTTGCCAAAGGTCTCCCAACGTCCGGTTTCTTGCCAGAGTTCTGCGGGTTGAATTGATGGCATGAATAATTCTATGGCACCGACATGGTTCATTTCTTCACGAATAATTGCTTCAACACGTCGCAAGACCTTTAAACCCATGGGTAACCAGGTATAAAGACCAGAGGCTAATTTACGAATCATCCCGGCTCTTAGCATGAGTTGATGTGATATGATTTCAGCATCATGAGGGGTCTCTTTCAGAGTGGGCATAAACCATTGTGACGCACGCATGTTGGTTCCTTGAAATTTAATAGATATTTTAAAGATTCGATTGTGAAAAATATTATTTATGCGGGAATAATGCAAGTATATCGTAAATTCTACGATAATATTATCCAAAAAATTTTAAAATAAAAATTCTCATTGTGGATTAATATTGATCATATAATCAATTTGTGATAAGTTATAACAAATTTTTTAATCATAGTGATATATTATATGACACGAATTCGACTCAATGAAATAAAACGGTTTAATCCAGCTTTAGTTTACGCATTAGAACCTGAATCTATGCCAGGAATGAACTACGAAGATAAGATTGATAATTATCTCTACTTAGAAAATTATGTTGGTCAACAAACAGATATTTTTGAGGCATTACTTTATGCTCAAAATGAAGTTTTACCCTTATTAGAAGCTGGATTTGATCATCTTACACCAGAACAATTGATCGATTGGATTAAAACGATTCATAAAAAAACAGCAAAAACGATATTTTGTTTATTTTACGATAAACTATCAGGATCTTATACAACAGACGGTGTTTTACGGTTTGAAAATGGTGCAGATATTATGTTGCCTATTCGCGCCTATTTATCCAAGCAATTACCAGGCCTTTCATGTGAGGATTTTTGTAACTGGCTTAAAAAAGACTACCCGTCTCTTGATTTATCTAGTTTTGTTCCATTTATGCATTTACTTATGAAAATAAGAGATGACGAATCGATTGAAATCGAGCCAGTCGTTACAAAACCCCATGAAGAAATAAATAAACTTGGCGCTGAGGCACTTAACAAATTACAGTGTGCTTATCATACGGGTTTATTAACACTTGATGAAAAAAAAATTATTAATCAATATGTTAAAGTCTGTATTTTACCCAGTAATTATGAGTCAGCTATGAATACTTACGCAGCTGAAAGCATTGCAAAATTACAAACATGTAATCGTAATGATATCGATTCTGTTTCTCATGTCCTCGCTGACATTTTTTATGGCTTAGTCAATATTCATCCATTTGCTAATGGCAATGGTCGAACGGCGACAGTTTTATTGAATACCCTTTCTTGTGCCTTTGGCTATCCTAGTATTGTTTTGCGATATCCGAATGATCGTGATGATGAGAATAGTCTGTATTCTCAAGCTTTTTCTGTCGTGAATACAACGCGCGAGCCGCTTGCTGCATTAATTAAACATCGATTCACATCAGCATCTTATGTTGATGAACTTGCAGCCCAAGTTGCTGAGGAAAAATCGATGGTATTAAGTCGATTAAAATATTTAGAAAAAAAATCTAATCGCGCTCAAACAAAGCAAAAATTAGATCAAATTATGGAAGAATTTTCATCAAGAAATAATTTTGATGGTCTCTCACAAAAGGCAATTGAAAAATTATTTACAGGTTATACATTAACATCGCTACAAACTATTCTTCTTGGAAACAACGAAGCTAAAAAATTATTGTTGAAAGATATGCTCACTCTTATCATCGGTGCTGAACATTCATGGAAATTTTTTAATGACAAGACGCTTTCAAAAAATCTAATTGCTTATATTGAGCTGAGCGACGACACGACTCAACAACGCTTTGCTACATTGTTAACAGCAACAAACGCCATGAAAGTAACTGCAACTCGTCGTGCAGATAACAAAGTACCTGTGATTAAATTAGAGTCGTTTGATTTCTTAAAATTACTTGAAATAGAACCCCAAAACCAAGAATTAGAACACTCATCTTCACTCACCAAATGTGAAGGCGTAAGCTTCTAGACCGGGTGAGCTAGGTATAATTTCTAGAAGCCCTGGTTTGGTTTGGTGTTGCTCAATCAGGGTGTAAAGTTTATGTTGTTCGACGTTAAGTTTACCTGCTGGTTTGCCATTTAAGATGATATTAACTTCGATAGGTTGATTCGTTTGGGTTCCCATGACGAGGAACACTTTGCCGGCGATAAAGTTTAAGCTTAATTTAGACCCAGGCTCTATCGCAACAATATACTCATCCTCAATGCGCCATTTTCCAGAAAGTGCCCAATAATTTACAGGCAATGCATTTGGAGTATCGGAAAAATGAGTTGAGCGCACCTGTCCCAAGTAAGTTTCAGGCGTTTGTGGGTTATTATTGATGCTGGCAGCGGCGGGTGAAAGACTCTTTTGATTTAAACCTAGCAAATAGCGGATATTATTCTCAGTGACGTCATAATCACCTTCACCAAAATGTGTGTAAACCACCCGGCCTTCTTGATTAATTAAGTAGTGCGCTGGCCAGTAGTGATTTTCAAAATTAGTCCATGTATCAAGATTGTTGTCAAGAGCTACTGGATATTTAATTTGATGCGCGGCGATGGCATTTTCTACGTTTTTTGGGTTTTTCTCAAACTCAAATTCTGGTGCGTGCACACCAATGATGACTAAACCCTTGTCTCGATATTTGCGATCCCATTCTGTGATAAAGGGTATAGTACGGATGCAGTTTATACAGGAATATGTCCAGAAATCAATGAGAATGACTTTGCCTTTGAGTTTATCCATGGTGAGCGGTTGACTATTCAGCCAAGCATCAATGCCACTAAATTCTGGGGCGGCATAGGGTCTAGTTAATCCACTGATGAGTCCGTTGTGTTGTTGCGCGCTAGGGGTTGCTTGTGTCGACTCTGAGGATTGCAAATTAAATCCTGAAGCAATAAACGCCACAGCCAGCAGGATAATTACCCCAAATATTTTTCGAACTGCTTCGGCGTGTTGTGTGAAAAATTTGAGTTTATTCAAGATACGTCTCCCTAAAAGAGCAATAATCAGCATAGGAACTCCTGCGCCCAAAGCAAAGGATGCAATCAGCAATAATGCTTGAAAATCACTGTGTTGGCGAATCACTTGCACGAGGACCGCAGCAAGAATTGGCCCCGCACAGGGTGTCCAGACGAGTCCGATGAGCATGCCGATGATGATGCCACTCCCAAAGCCATCTTTAGCATTAGTCGTCAAATTGCTCCCAATATTCGCAAAGCGTTGCGTGAAGGCGCTAAATTTCAGTGACAGTGTGTTTGATAACAGAATTAAACCAAACAATGCAAGTAAGAGAATAGATGTATATTTAATATAATCAAGATAGATATGGAAAGCCTGAACAAGCTGGCGTGATAGCAGTGCGAATAAGGTGAAAGCGGTGACAAAGCCAATGATGATACCAAAAGGCCGCCGATGTCCACCCTCTACTGATCCTGCAAGAACAAGCGGTAATATTGGCAAAATGCAAGGGGAGGCGATGAGTGCCAACCCTTCTAGAAAAGATAATCCGACTTCAATAAGATTGGTAATCATCAAGATAACTTATTGTTAGATGCGTTATCATTAACTATAGCATAATGTATTTATTTCATTTGATTTTTTTGGTATGTTCATCCGCCAGAGAGGATGAGATGTCCCCATTAAGCTTGATGTCTTCTAGATTGCTTTTAAATTGCTGGGTCAGTCGTGATGTCAGGGCCGGGATCCCATCGTCTAATGTTTCAATCCAAGGGATAAACTGATGCCCATGCAGACCTTGTTTCAGCGGCGTATTTAGTTTTCTAGATAAGTGAATGGCATAGGCTAAATTGGTATTATCAGCAAAACCTGGTTGTTCAAAGACTCCGCAACTTAAATGGATATGTGGGCTTGATATTGAAGCAGAAGAGTTTGATTCTAGTCTCTCTCGTAAAATGTCTCGATTCGCTGGTGAGGGGGATTGCGCGATAATGGCACCAAAAAGTTTTGGGTAATTGATGCCGATGTAGATGCTTGCGGTTCCGCTGAGACTTGAACCAATCATGATTCTCTGCCTTGGATTTTCAGGTATATCAATTCCTTGCTTTTTTAACTCAGGAAAAAGTGTATTGCCGATGAAGTTAGCGTATTGATTGATACCATAACTGTAGTCAATCAATCTTACACCCATCCCTGGTAACGCTGTATTTGGGTCATTATTAAAAGATTGAAGCGTTTCTTCAGGTAATGTGTTTTTTAGTATTTCACCAGGGTATTCGCTTTCAAGCAGTGTTTCTGTTTCACTGTCTTTAAAAAAAGGGACGAATTTTTGAGTGATGGTTTTACCTTGATGGCTAGGTTCTGTTTGGATATATTGATACGTTAAGATGGACGCTTTGGCGATACGGTCTGTACGCAGCATGATGCCAGTATTTTCTAGTTCTAACAGTTTTTGTCTGCCATCTATTGAACCATAGCTATGGAAATCACCTTGTAAATAGAGGTCCATTTTGGTACCGGGGACTTCTTTACTCTCCTGAAGAGAATCTTTTTTTATTAAAAAATAGACATTACAGATATCATTTGAACCTAAAGTATTTTCAATAATCGGTGTTCCACCATATGCTTTAATTTGATTCCAAAATATGTCGGTGAGTTGCGTTTTTTGTGTGTCAGATAAATTACTATTGCTATAATAATCAGCGTATTTATTTAATACATCTTGGAAAGTAGGTATGACGCTAGCGCTTGAAAAATCTTCCCAAAATTTTTTCACAAAGGGCGCTGCACCAGTTGCTTCTTGTAATTTATCAATAAAATCTTTTGCAATTGGCATTTTAATAAAATTTTTGATGATGTGTTGTAGTTAATTATAGTTTATATTCGAGGAAAAAATATTTAAGCGATCTCAGACAATTTATACGAGTTGCAGAATATTGAAATAATGTTCTGCAACTTAACTTTGTTTACGTGAAGATTTAATTAGGTGTATTTTTTTGAGGATCTATCTCACTCTGATCTTTTGTGTTGGTTTTCATTTTTACATTGCTCACAGCCCCAGCTAAACCAGTATGACGTCCGACAAAGAAACCTGCGCCAGCTGTCAGAATACCTGCTCCGCCAAGAGCTAAAACTAAACTGACACCTGCTGTAGGAACAGCAGCAAGAATCCCGGTTGCAACTAACATGACAGCGGCAAGAGATAATAAAATACGCTGACATTTTTCCCATCCTTTACCTTTAAGCTCAGGAGCCATCTGGGATAAACGCAGCATACTTTCTTTGTGTACTTTAGCATCATAAACAACCTGCTTTGTTTTTCCAGTTTCATTAATATCTATGCAGTACAAATGAGATTCAAATGGTTTGCCTCCAATTGCAATATAATGTAGCCCTTGTGCAACATGAGAACAAATATCTGCCAAGCGAACAAGAAGAGCTTTATCATCTACCATTTCTGGTGAGCCTAGTTCGTTTTTAACTTTCGCCCCATCTTCCCAAGCTTGTTTTTGAGGTATTGATTTTACTCGTTTACCATCCTCAGTTAAAGGCAATTGTTTGTGAAGTTCTTTTAAAACCCGAGTGGCCTCTCGTAAGGCAGTATTTCGTGCACGATGTTGTTCTGTTGTCATCTGTTGTGCATCGGGTGACAAATCAGGATCAGATCCTGTTAATCTTATAGACTAGACGTAAAATAACGATCCTTTGACGCAGTTTCAATTTCTTTTTCAAGAATGTGTAACTGGTCTAGATAATCTTGTTCGGCTTGAGATTGTCTTTGTTCTGAAAAGGTTGACTTTGACATGATTTTTTTCCTCATTCGTTCTTCTTTTCCCTGTTGAATTGCTTCACTAATAACAGGCTCCATCTTTTTTAGCCAAAGTTCATTTTTAATTTCTTTAGCTGATTCTTTAACTTTTTGTAATAGACAGGATAATTTCTCAAATTCTGTTATTAATTGTGGTTCTTCTGGTGAAACATTAGGATATCCCAATGACTCCCAGTTGCTAATTTTTTTCATAACTTTCTGAATGTGCTGCAAGTAATATTTTCGCAGCACGATTTGGATCTGATTTTTCTACAGTAACGGCATCTACTTTAGCTTTTTCTAATATTGATTGTCCTTCAATCAAGCTGGTAAACTTAGGTCAACCTCAATGGCTAAGGCCTCGCGATTAAAGTCATCAACGACGTTAAATGTTCTAAATTTTCGACCACACATTAATCCATCACTCATAAAATCAGCTGACCATGTTTTATTAATTGCATTAGGAACCACTA
>CAMDJY010000020.1 GCA_945901145.1 Legionella genomosp. 1
ATCCAGGCGGGGCGTAGCCAATTTGGTATTGCTCTAATACCTCGCCGCTGACCCCGCGTTTTTGTAAATATTTTTGAGCCTCTTGACCGTTTGTTGTTAAGAGTTTTTGGTAGAATTGCGCAACACGTTTGAGCAATGGGTACAAATGCGCTGATGTATGTTGTGTTGATTGTTGTCCACCTTCACGAGGAACGGTCAGTCCTAATCGCTCAGCAAGTGTTTCGACTGCTTCTGCGAACTCTTGATTTAAATAATTCATGATAAAGCTGAGCACGTTGCCACTGGCGCCACATCCAAAACAATAATAAAATTGTTTTTTGGTCATGACATTAAAAGAAGGGGTTTTTTCTTGGTGAAAGGGACAACAGGCAACAAAGCTTGCACCTTGTTTTTTAAGCGGGATATATGTATCGATTAAAGAAACAATATCAGTTTGATTGATTAAGTCATCGATAAATGAACGCGGGATCAAGCCCACGGTTATCCCAAGATTTCAGTCAATTTGGTCTTGACAAGACTGCTCACTTGACTCATGTCTGCACGGCCTTGCATTTTGGGTTTTAAAAGAGACATAATATGACCCATATCACTGGCAGATTTAATTTGAATGCTTGCAAAGGCGTCTGAAATCAGGGTATGAATTTCAGTGTCGGTGAGTGCTGATGGCATGTAATGCTTGATGATCTCAAGCTCAAAAGTTTCTTGTGCGATGAGATCATCACGAGATGCCGCTTGATAATGGCTAATGGATTCGTTACGTTGTTTTACCATTTTATCAAGAATAATCAGAATTCGGTGATCATCCACATCGATGCGCTCATCAACTTCGATTTGTTTTACGGCTGCAGAAATTAGACGTAACACGTCTAATTTCTGTTTATTACGCGCTTTCATCGCATCAATGATGTCAAGTTGAAGTTGCTTTTTAAGCGTTGTCATAAATTATGATTTACGACGACGTTTAGAATTTGTACGCGTAGAGACATCGCGCGAAATTTTTTTCAAGTGACGTTTTACTGCGGCTGCTTGTTTACGTTTGCGTTCTGCAGTTGGTTTTTCATAAAACTCACGACGTCGTAATTCAGTTAAAAGTCCAGCTTTTTCGCAAGAACGTTTAAAACGGCGTAAAGCATATTCTGGATTTTCGCCTTCTTTGACGCGAATCGTTGGCATTCAGTGGTCCTTAGTAATTAATTCTAAATCAATAGGGTGTGAATTCTAGTGTTATTCCTACCATTCGTCAAGCAAAATAAGTTAGATCATCAACATAGTCATCCAATACGTCATCAGCGATTAAATCTTGAGCTTTGTTAAAGACATCGTGTTGTGAGATGTTGTGTGCTGTTTTGTTGCATTTGACTTGGAAAAAAGCACTAACTAATGCTTGGCGTTTTTCGGGTTTTTTTAAACCAATTTCCTTCAGTGCGATATTTAATTCTGGTTGTGGCAGTTCGGGTAAGTAGCGCGTGATGCTCCGATTTTTAAGGGCTGGGCTTTCTATGCGTCGGCCAGCCATACTTGCAGGATTTTGGGTGCCGATGATACGAAAGCCTGGCATGATTGCAACGCGGCCATCTTTGGGATGTTTGCCTTCTAATAATGCATTGAGTTGTTGTTCGAGCATGGGTATGCTGTTGATTGCATCGATGAAGATGATGGCACCTTCATCGAAAGCTTGGAATAAAATCGCTTCTTGTTGCGTGGGCGACATTGTGGGCAAAATGCGATGAAACGTAATTTTCCAAAAACTTAATAAATCTTCAACTAATTTTTTCTTGCCTACTCCTGGCTCACCTTCGATGACAAAGCGATTTTTACTACCAAAGCGTAAAGCGTGATAGGAATTGGGCGCGAGGTGTTGTTGATAGTTACGCATGGCTAGAAACTCTGTGAGTTCGTGAATTAAACGATGTCGAGATGGGTAGTGCTGGTAAGCCGGTGGGATTGGAAATCCAAGTTGTGAGTCAAGATTGTCTTGATTGTCTTGAGTAAACCGCAGAGCATGGCGATGTGCTTGTTGAATTAAGTCATTGAAGGAATGCCGCCAGGATAGCACAGTATCATCATGTAGGACGTGGAGTAAGATGCACTGGACATCGCGTGGCGAGATAAGCACTTCATCGATGCTTTTTTGCAAGATATTTTGATAAATCTGTAAGATTGGCTTTGCTATGGCAGCCATCTGATTGAGAGGCCAATGAGCCGGCATCATGGGTCGCATGGTTTTTTCAAAGATGACTGCAGGAGGTAAGGGTTGGAAAATAATGCTTTGTCCATGACGTTGAAATAACCTCGCTAAGTGTCGATCACCATAAGACAGTGGATTGCCTGCAAAAATGACTTTATGCTGTGGGGTAACTGGATAATAAGTGCCATTGATTAATATCCCTGGCTTTTTTTGAAATAGTCCTTCGTATTCACTAAATTGACGGTGAGATAAGGTTGCTTCATCGATAAATAAAATAAGAAATTGCTTTTGGGGTTTTGTGGTTGCCCATTGCTCGATGCTTTTAAGATTTTCTCCGTAAATGATGGTGGCATAGGCATCTAACTCATGGTCGACAAATTGAGTTTTACCGACACCGGTTAGGCCTGCCAAAAATACATAGGGTGTATGGATTAAGCCCTGGATGACTGAGTGGCGTCGGTTATTAAAAAATTGTTCGGTATCAGCGGCTGATGTTATTAGGTTAAAGGGCTGGTGATTGTTAGTCATTGCCGCTACTTGCGTTAAACCATCAAAGCACGTATCCCCTGATGCATGAGGGTCAATGTGTTGGTAATTTAATCTGGCTTGCAGACGCACTAAGGGTTCTTCTGGATATAAAGCTTGTAAAGCCTGCACTTTATCTTCTGCGTATCCTTGTTCTAGAAGAATTTGAGTTTTTAAATGGCTATTCTGTTCACAGACTTGCATCTGTAAATACGGGATAAGTTGCTCGCTTACCAGCCATAATTGCCCTGGGGATGATGCTTGGTTGGTCCGTTGCTTGATGAAGTCGACTAATTCATCAAGCAGTGCATCAGAAAATAATCCATGTAAGATAACGGTTTGCTGTTGATTGAGCAAGAAAGGTAATGCTTGTGGATGTTCTTGAAACTTCATGTCTGTTGGTGTGGTCTTGATGGATAGTCGGGTTAATAAATCAGTGCTTGAGCATTCAGAAATATCTAAAACAATGGCATTGGGTGCGCGTTTTAATAAGCATGCAATCTGTACATCAGCATCTGTTGCTTGAAAGTATTGGGTGTGGGTTCTATGAGGTAGGTAGATATTTCTTTCAGATTCAGAGACAAACGGCTGGATGAACTCTGGCAAGATAACTTGGGGGGCAGCGCGTACGTGTACTCTTAATTGAGGATATTTGGCGAGGTATTTAAAAAATAAGCCCCAGTCATCATCGGATAATGTTCTTGTGACATCAACGGCTAAAGGTAAAGGCGAAGCGGTTTGTGCTTGTTGTTCAATGAGACCTGGCATTTGGTTGAAGTGCTCATCAATATCGATTGAATATTGAGTGAGAAAGTACACCAAGCGGGTTGGATTTAAAATCAAGCGCTTGCTGTTGGATGGCGTCGTGTTCGTGCATTGAGTTTGTGCGTGCGACCAATCATAGCCTTCATATTGGGATAAGATAAGATGATCGGGATAGGGGATGCTGAGCTCACGGGTGGCGAATTGTTTACGTACCCGTGAAAGGTGCCAAAACAACTCAAATGCTTCGTTTTTGGGTGGGTTTTGTATGATGATTTTACGGCGTATTGCAAGAGCTGGCGGTAATTCTCCGATTTCAAACCAAAGCTTGCCTTGAGACAATCGCCAGCCACCCATGAGCATCGTTTGCCAGTTTTGGGAATGACAGAGATTAATGACGATGGCTTCGGGGTCTGATAAATTTCCGGGCGTAAATAGCTGTGGCAGCGGTGTTGGCATCACTGGGCAGGGATGTTTATTTTGGAAGAAGCCTGAATAGGCGTTTGGTGCATTTGTATCTAATAAGCCTATGATGCGACATTGTGCAGGCACTGGCGTGCCGTCGGCGAGGCGATGATTCATGTCGAGTAATGCTTTGCATCGGACCATGTCATCAGCTTTAAACTGTTGATAATTAACCACTAAAATTGAAATATCTAAATTGATTTGTGATAAGAAGGCATGCAGTCCCCCTCCGGGCCCCGGCATTACTTGGCCTGAATGGTCTTGGTTTTTTTGGACAAACGGCGCGCTGCAGACCAAATCATCTGGGCTGTGAATATAATAGATTGGATATTGCTTTTGTCTGGCATAGTCTTCAATGGCTATATGCAGTGCTTGTAATTGTTCGTGATGCATGGAAATTAAGATGTTTTGATCTGGGCTTGAGAGGAGCGATTGGAGATAAGTCTCCATGCTGTCATAAGTGCGCCGTTGATTGGGATGGTTTTGAAAAAAATGAATCAATTCTTGAGTGAGCGGTGAAAAGTCTTGCAGCGCCTCTGGTAATTTCTGCTTCATCTCAATTTTTGATTCATAGCCGCCCAAATCAATGGTTATCCATCGAGAATCGCAATATAATTCAATAAATGCATGACAATCGTTGGTGATGATTCTAGATTGATATTGAGAGTTCACGTGGGCATGAAATAATAAGGCGCGTAAGTCGCATGCACCAACTTGTTGCTTGATGAGGTTTATTAAATAGTCTTGGGGTGAGGTATTTGCATCGGTTTTTAGATTTAACTTGCCTGGTTTGAAGTTTTTGAAATACTGAATATTTTTGTTTAAATCCTCGGGTAATATTGGCGAGGTGATTGATGGTATCTCTAAAATGAACTCTAAAGTGACGGCAACGAGATGTTGTGGTGATTGAGTACGAATATAATAGAGGTTGTCGCGTGTTGAATACCGAATCTCAACTGGATATTTAGGTGTTAGTGTGTAATACAAGATAGTCTCTTGAGCTGACAGTGAGGCAATGGGCTGCCAATGATTATCTAGGTTGAGTGTTTGTTTGCCGTAATAGTACCCTGGTTGTTTTTGTTGGCAGGCTATTTGATAGACATTTTGATGCTCTGTCGGTTGTATTCTGGCCTCTAATTGCAAGTCACCGGCTTGTTTAAATGTGCAAGGCGTATTGGGAAGAATTACCTTGGGTTCTTGATAAGCTTTGAGTCGATATGAGCCTGGATGAGGATGTTGTTTCTCCGTGAGAGAATAAAAAATCTGATCGAGTGCGTAAGATTGTTTAGAAAAGTCTCTTGTAAGGTCAACGGTGTATTCTGCAGAGGGAGCTAAACGTCTACGTTTGTTGGGTTGTTCAAGTGAATCAGATGCACTAGCGTGTGAAGATGATTGATGCCTGTCATGCTGGTAAAAATGTTCTGATTTAATACAAGAATAATCTAAATCTATTATTTTTTGGTATAAGCCATGATGCGTTGATGCTAAATTTTCAAAATCTTGAAAATTTTCAATGGATAGATATTTTAGGCAGGTACCACCTTCTAGCGTTTTTTGTATTATTTTAAAATAATCTCCATATAAGGTAACAGCATTTATGGAGAGCGCATGTAATGTCATGAAATGAGGTAATGATTCGATATCCTCATGTTGATCTTCTTCTTGTTCTTTTAGACAGAGCGATACTTGAGGGACACAATTCATCGCATCGATTGCTTCTTTTGAGAGCTCCCATGAGGTTAAGTTTTTAATCTCTAATCGTTTTAATGTGTGCAAGGGCAAATGATTTAAAAAATTAAGTTCTACATTTTCAAAAGATACATATTTTAGCTTTTTTCTATCTAGCAATTGAATGGAGGTAAAATCCAGATTTTCATAACATTCAAGAGTGAGTGTTGTTAAAGCAGGCGCTGCATTAAGTATTTTAGAAAGAGGGTTAATGGCTTCATGAGCTATTTGTCTTATGCGCAAAACTTTTAAGGATAATAAGTGCATGTCAATATCAGATGACCACTCATCATGGTCAATATTTTTCAGCTGGATATAAATGCAGTCTTTACACCAATTGAAAAAAATCTTTTCACAAATGGATGTATCTTCTAAACTTAAAGATTTAATTGGCCAGGGGCGGCTTATATATTTAAGAGATGAGTTATTAATATCCAAATGGTACAAGCTAGGTAGTTTTAAGGCTGAATGCACATAATGCAAAGGAAAATGAGATATTTTTATCGCGTGTAAATTCGGTAACTCAATGACTGGATAATTTTCTATGGTGTAATAAAAATAGTTATTAAAGACGATAGAAAGATATTTAATATTTGAACAGGATTGGAGACATTGATTGATCCATTTGAAAGCGTTTTTTGCGAAATCCCCTCGCTTTTTTTGATTGTTAGAAGTATTAACATGAGCAATAGTGAGATTGAGGTGTTCCAGGTTAGATAAATGAGGGAACGAGAAATTAAGAATGTTGATGTCAGAAACGCTAATTTCTAACTGAAGAAATTTTATATCCTTTGGTAATAAAGAGTTGATGTCATGATGAGCGTACTTGGTGCCTTGATTTTCGATATGATGGTCATCAATCAATATAAAAAAATTTTGTTCTCGGCGTATTTCATCGGGCAAGGGTGCATCAACATCCCAAATCGTGAGCTCTGGCCAGCGGTGCTTGAAGGAAGAAATTCGATCGGTAGCAATAATATCATCTGGGGTATCAGCATAAATCGACACATGAGAAAAAAAATGCTTTGATTCTCCTTGGTTTAAAGTTTTTAGATGTTGTGTCTCAATAGTTTGATTAAAATAATCAAACGGAATCGTACGGATGTAAGTTTCACTATACCCCATTAAAGCGAATAATTGTGGACGTTGTAATAGACAGATTTTGGTGTGCGAGAGTTTAAGGTGTTGCAGTGCTTTTTGGTATAAAACACTTTCAAATTCTGGTTTTATTTTTTCTCGAGATATTTCTTCACTTAGATCTTGTCCAGATATTAAGGGTAAAAATTCAGTTTGTTGCCAGACGTGTATACTAAATTCTTCGTCAATTAATTCATTAAATAGTTGGGTGACTTGGATTAATACATGATCTTCCCAGGATGATGCCCACCAATCAGCCAAAATGATGGTTTTTTTCTGGAAAACTGCAGCACCGCTGGGTTTTGGCCAACATTGGCTATTGCCAGCAGCTAGGCGATGTACATCCGGTGCACCGTAAGGTTGATAGCCATATTCAGTAAGGCTTGATTTTTCTTCATAATAAAGCTCGGGATGTTTTTTTTGGGTAAATCGTAACATAAGCAATGCTTTTATACTGTTTTATTTGCATGCATATTACCATGAGTGAATAAATAATGTAACTAAAGGACATTGTTTATTCTATTTTTCTGATATGGCATTCTGTGATGCTATATCATCTTCGATATATTTAATTGCAAAATCTTTGATGCGTTGGGTCATTTTGAGTGTGGCTTGGTTAGCAGCGAGGACGCCACCGTAGGGTGTATCTGCTTTGCAGCGGATGTGTTCATTAAAGATGCGAGAGGCAAGGACGCGATTATTTTTAATTTGAGTGACGACCACTTTTAAGCTTAAATTAAAGACACTGGGCTTCACGAGAAAATTTTGTTCTATGGCGAGAATTTGTGTATCTAAGCGATAATCGACGACATCCGCATAGGGGCTTGAGGCAACTGCGCTAAACGCACCACTCTGTTGGAAAGATTGAATCAGGAGCGGGTACAACATATATGCAGGCGGGCTAATCCATGCATTTTGTGCAAAGGCCGTGAGTTGATAGCGTTTTTTGATATAAAGCATTTGTTCGGTTTGATACCCTGCTATGGCTTCTGGTTGCGAAATGAGGATCGAGCGATGCAGCGTTTTTGTACTGCTGGTTTGACTGTATGCTGCCAATTGATATTGATTGGTAATTGGCATTTGCACTGGCGTACACCCATCTAGTAATACTAGGATAATGAAGCCTATAACGATGTTTAGCGGTCTCAAAATATTATTCTCCAGGTCCAGTTTTGGGTGGGGCGTTGCCGCGAATGATGACGGCCGGATTTTGACGTAATTGACGACTCACAACCTCAAGATTGGCAGCAATGGTATTGAGTCGTCGTAATAAAATCACTGCATCAGGAACCGTTTGTTGTGAGATTTGATCAATGCTACTTTTACCTGCTTTCATGGTTTTGGTGAACTGTGCACCAGCAACAGATACATTTTCTGCCATTTGATTAAATTTTTTCGTGCTTTGCTCAATCGATTTTATTAATTTTGGCATGTTATGCATAATCTCGTTGGTATCCGCATTATTTTGTGCAATGACCGAGGTGATTGTTTCCATATGTGCGAGCGTTTTACTAATATTTTCAGTATTTGCCTGATCGAATATACGATTCATTTGATCAGTTAAACGATTAACATTTTTCTCGAGCGTGTAATAAAAAGAAGGCTTATAGGGGATAATAGGATAAGGTTCTTTGGGTGTTTTAGGTAGGGGCAGTAATGAAGACGTTGTTGCTGTTAAGCCCAAATAAGTTGCGCCGGTAATTCCTTGTGAAATGAGAGTGGCTTGGGTACTGACGGTGATGGGGATCCCGTGTTCGATTTTTAATAATAATTTTACTTTTTTAGGATCTTGAGGGCTGAGCTCGATATCGCTGACAAAACCAACGCGTACGCCGTTATATTTCACTGGAGATTCATCGTTTAATCCGGAGACAGGTTCATCCATATAAACGATAAAGGTATCATATTGTTTTCTATCAAACCCAACAGATAACCATAATCCGGTTGAAAGCAGGCCTGTGATTAGGATTAAAACAGCGAGTCCAATAATGGTGTAGTTGCTTTTGGATTCCAAGAATGATGCTCCCAGCCTTTAGTATTTAATATAGAGTATCATAAATAATACAATTATAGATTTGCTGTTTCATTAAAATATTCAGCGATCATAGGGTGTTTATTTTTTATCAGTTTGTCAATGGGTTCGATGCTTAAGATTTTACCATCTCCGACAAATGCGACACGATCGGTGGTACGTTTGAGTGAATCAATGTCATGACTGATCATGACGATAGTCAAATTGAGTGAATTTTTCAAGAAGACAATCAGCTCATCAAATTTTTTAGCACTAATAGGATCTAATCCAGATGTTGGTTCGTCTAAAAATAAAAGTTCAGGGTCCATTGCGATTGCTCTAGCCGCCGCCGCGCGTCTTTGCATGCCGCCACTAAGTTCAGAGGGAAATTTATGTGCAGCGGTCAGTGGCAAACCCACCAAGGTTAATTTTAATAAGGCTAGTTTTTCGGTGAAGGCTGGATCAAGCGCCGTCAGTTCATGCATAGGAAATTGAATATTTTCAAGGACGGTTAGCGCTGAAAAAAGAGCACTATGTTGAAAAAGCATACCCCAGCGTTGTCGCAGCCGGTGTGCGGCATGCTCATCTAAGGTTTCAATATCTTGGCCAAAGACGCGGATACTGCCTGCAGTTGGTTTGAGTAACATGAGGATACTGCGTAAAATCGTGGTTTTACCACTACCACTGCCGCCAATAATCGCTAAAATTTCGCCTTTATTGACGGTTAAATTGACATCATTGTGTACCCATTGACCACCTAATTTATTTTGAAGCCCGGTAATTTCAATGATAGGCGTGGTCATTTAAAGATCCAACCAGCTATAGATAATAGAATAAGATGCGTCAGCAATAATAATTAAAAACAGCGCTTGCACGACACTGCGGGTGGTCTGGCTGCCTACGCTATCGGCGCTTGCTTGAACACGAAACCCTTGGAAGCAGCCAACCAAAGCAATCAACAGCGCAAATGCTGGTGCTTTATACAACCCTAGCATCATTTGTTTGAAACCCACGGTAATTTGCAGGCGTGTTAAAAAATCATAATAGCCAACATCGAGCATAAACTTAGACATGACCATGGCTCCTAGGATACTAAAAATGTCTGACCAAAAAATAATAAGCGGAAAGACGATGAGTAAACCAATAACTTTAGGGACGACTAATAATTCTGTTGGCGACAAGCCCATGGTATTTAATGCATCAATTTCTTCATTAATTTTCATGCTGCCAATCTGAGCAGTGAATGCTGAGCTGGTGCGACCGGCAACAATGATCGCAGTGATTAAGGGCGAAAATTCGCGAAAAATTGCCATCCCTGATAAATAAGCAATAAATCCACTAGCACCATACGTTTCGAGTTGCAAACCCATTTGATAGGCGAGAACAACACCAATAAGAAATGAGAGCAAAGCGAGAATAGGTAGTGCTTGAATACCAGTTGAACTTATATTTGAGACAATACTTGGCAGTTGCAAGCGTTTCCAATGGATGGCTGCGAGGAACAGTTTATCGGCGAGATCCCCGATCATCATAATCAAACCATCGATTTGTTTGATTTTACTGACGGTTTCTTTACCTAATAGATAGAGCTGCCCCGGATCTTCTTGTGCCTTAGGGGGATATTCGTACAGTTTGCTTTTAGTTTGAATTAATTCTAAGAGTTTGGTTTGTTGTTCGCTAAAGCCGAAGAGCTGAATGGAGGCATGTTGTTTTTTTAAGTGTTCCCAATATTCTAATAATAAGAGTGCGCCAGCGCTATCAAATTCAGTGAGTCGGCTACCATCGATACCATCAATTTTTTCTTGAGGTGACTCAAAGTAGCTAAATTTCTGGGTTAATTCAGCAAGATGTAACGTTGACCAAGAACCTTCGCAATAATAGGTTTGACGATCGATATCAAGTTTTAACTGTGCTTGTTGAAGCGTAGATGTCATCGTTCTTAGTCATGATGTTTGGAAACATTAATTATGATACCAAATTGAACCTTTTGAAAATAGGTGCTGGGTATAAACTTCAATAAAAAACTACCAGCCTTGATGTGCACAAATCTGTTCATAAGCCCGTCGAATTGCCTGAGTTTTTTCGTTGGCATCTTTGATTGCTTGTTCAGATGCTTGAGATGACATCATTTTATCGGGATGGTGTTGACTCATGAGTTTTCTGTAGGTTTTTTTGACTTCTTCTTTGGATGCGGTTGGATTTAATTTTAGTAATGCGTAAGCTTCCTGAAGGGATCCTATGGTGCCGTGGTTTTGGGGGCGTTGATAAGTGTGTCGGTCTGCGAAATCTTGATAAAAACGCGATTGAGCATGTAACGGCGCCAGGCCCATATGTGTGAAAATTTCGTTAAGAATCGCAATTTTTTCAGAAGATAAAGTGTCCGCTTGTGCAACCCGGTACTGGAATTCAATAAATAATTTGAGTAACTCAGGGGTATCATAAGCGATGGTTTGAAATTCAGTGAGGATTTTACTCAGCGGGAACCCGGGTTGCTTGCCTTGGTTAAAAAATTCTTGTGCGGCGGCAATATAGGCTTGATTCAATCCCAATTCTTGCATAATTTGTTTTGCTGTCTGAATAGAGGCTTCTGAAACACGTCCATTGACTTTGGCAACGTGCCCCATCACGGAAAAGGTTGTTTCTATAAATTTATCTTTTACTTGTCGGCGATGTTCTGCGCGATAGGAGCCATGGGGTTTAGACAAATGTTCATTGAGGCCTTTATCAAATAAATTGCCAATAAAAAGCCCCAAGAACGCACCGATTGGTCCTGCCATCATAAAGCCTAAGATAGCGCCTAATATCTTGCCAAAACGGCTAGGCTGATTAAAATAGTCGCGATAATTCATTAATACTCCTCGATATTAGGCTTATTCTAGCTGGAAATAGTCGATTTTTATACTTGTCACGGGATATAATTGATTTTATTTTTTGATGAATGATGAGTATTGATGCGTCGCTTTTATACTATTTTGCTCTATCTATTACTCCCACTGATTATTTTAA